>JANMTJ010000481.1:0-2056 GCA_031390295.1 Oleiharenicola sp. | reverse complement strand
GGATCCCGTCGGGCAGACGCTGCGCATCCGGAACATTCCCTTCAAGATCCTGGGCGTGCTGGCCGCCAAGGGCTTCAATTACTTCGGTCAGGACCAGGACGACACCCTGATCATCCCCTACAGCAGCCACCTCAAGCGCATCGCCCGGCGGCCGAACCTGAACTCGATCCTGATCCAGGCCCAGTCGCCGGAGCTGATGGCCCGCATCCAGCAGGACGTGACCGACCTGCTCCAGCAGCGGCGCAGCGGCCGCGAGCCCGACTTCACCGTGCGCAACCAGCAGGAGCTCGCCGAGGCCGCCACCGCCACCACCAAGACGATGACCGTGCTGCTCGGGGCCATCGCCGGCGTCTCCCTCATCGTCGGCGGCATCGGCATCATGAACATCATGCTCGTCTCCGTCACGGAGCGCACCCGCGAGATCGGCATCCGGCTTGCCGTCGGCGCGCACGGCCGCGATGTGCTCACGCAATTTCTCGTCGAGGCCATCATTCTCAGCTCGATGGGCGGGGCGCTCGGCGTGGTGCTCGGCGTCGGCGCGTCCCAGTTGGTTTCCAAGCTGAACGGCTGGCCCGTGCTCGTCTCCACCTCGGCGATTGTCGGGGCGGTCGCGTTCAGCGCGGCGATCGGCGTGTTCTTCGGTTTCTATCCCGCCCGCAAGGCCGCGCAGCTCGATCCGATCGAGGCGCTGCGTTACGAGTGAGCGGATTTGCACCTTGGCGAATGCGGATCGTGACAGGAGGCAACTCTCCCCGGATTTGTCATCCTGAGTGAAGCGAAGCAGCCATGATGATTTTCGCCATGGCTGTGTCTCTGGATTCTTCGCGTCGCTCAGCATGACATGCATGGGATGCTCTCATCCGTGCCCATCCGTGTAATCTGTGGTTAATTTCCGTGCGCCGTCCCATTCGCGGGAATCTTGACTCCCGTTCACGGTTGATTTCGCGGCTAGGGCGACGGCCGTGATTTTCCTGCATAATTTTTATCTGCCTGCAAATCGTGTACTTAGCCCGTGCTCGCGCAGGTTGGCACGGCGCTAGCAATTAGGCCGGCATACAATCCGTCATGAAAATCTCCCGCAACATCCTCTCTGCTCTCATCGCCGCCGGTGCTCCCGGTGTGGCTCTCCTCGCCCTCAGCAACCGTATCCCCGCCGACCTCGCCCTCGCCGTGCTTACCGCCATCGGCCTCATCGCCTTCGCCATCTTCGACTACTCACGCCCCGTGCATGCGCTCAAGGTGCCCGCCCAGGTTCTCCGGCCCGCGGTTCCGGCCTGCAACCCGCCCTGCCCGGCGCCTGTACGCCACGCGGCCTGATTTCGGAAAATCCCGGCCGGGTTCTGAACCCCGACCGGCAAAAATGACACTGGCGCACGGACTTCCCGCGTTCCGCCGCGCTCTTGACACTTTCCGCCCGTAACTCGTCACTCTTTCCAATGGCAGCCAACGACCCCGCGCCCCACCGCATTTTAGTAGCGGACGACCAACCCGATGTGCTCGAAGCCCTCCGCCTGCTCCTGAAGGCCGAAGGCTACCAGATCGAGACCGTCAAGTCGCCCGCCGCGGTGATCAAGGCCATCGAGGCCCGGGACTTCTCGCTGGCCATGATCGACCTCAACTACACGCGCGACACGACCTCGGGCCAGGAGGGCCTCGACCTCCTCGCCAAGCTCCAGGCCGCCGACCCCACCCTGCCCGTCGTGGTCATGACCGCGTGGGCCAGCGTCGAGATCGCCGTCGAGGCCATGCGCCGCGGCGCCAAGGATTTCATCACCAAGCCGTGGGACAATCCCCGGCTCATCTCCATCGTCAAGAACCAGCTTGAGCTCGCCGGCGCCGTCCGCGCCTACCGCCGGCTGGAGCAGGAAAACCAGATTCTCCGCGGCAAGGGCGGCCCCAACCTCATCGCCCAGTCCGCCGCCATGCGCCCGGTGCTGGAGATCATCTCCCGGGTCGGCCCCTCCGACGCCAACATCCTCATCACCGGCGAAAACGGCACCGGCAAGGGCGTCGTCGCCCAGGCCCTGCACGCCGTCTCCGTCCGCGCCGGCAAGGC
>JANMTJ010000470.1:0-1517 GCA_031390295.1 Oleiharenicola sp. | reverse complement strand
GTCATCGCGACCGAACGTCCGCGCAGGTCCATGTCGAGCGCGGCGGCGAATTTCCGCACGTGGGCCGTGAGCTTGCGCTCGAGTCCGGCAAAAGTGGACGAGAACTTGTGCAGCTGGTTCAGCGAGGCATAGGAGGTGTAGCCGCCGGGATAGTTCTTGGCCGACCAGCGCCGGCCGGCGGTATCGTAGTCACGCAGGCTGCGGCACTCGCCGGCCAGGTCGGCATTGAATTTATCCAGCCCCTGCGGCTGCAAGGGCTCATGGTAGATGAGGGTGGGAAACCAGGCGCGCGTCGGCATGCGGCCAGTTCACCTAAGTCGCGGGCCTGAGGCAACCTGGAACCGATTCGTGGCGCGTGGCCGGGTCTGGTAAGAATCGCACAAAATTTCGCATTGAAGGGTCCCGGGTCGCCTGATTCACGAATTCTCCCCATATGAAACACACATCCCTGCCTGTCCTGGTCATCACCGCCTTTTCCCTGGCCTTGGCGACCCTGGCCCGGGCTGACCGCATCGAGCTCACCGACGGATCCGTCATCAACGGCAAGCTCGTCTCCGCCGAGGGCGGCAAGCTCAAGGTGGAAACCACCTTCGCCGGCACGATCGAGATCGCCCAGAAGAGTGTGAAGACTTTCTCCACCGATGAGGCCGTGTATGTCGGCCTGACGGGCGGGTCCACCGCCTTGGGCAAGGTCTCCGCAACCGACACCGGCATCCGGGTGGCCGCGGCCAACGGCGAGCAGACCGCCGGCACGGGTGAGGTGGCGGCCGTGTGGCGCCAGGGGGCCGACAGCCCGGAAACCCGGAAGCTGAAGGAAATCGCCGCCAAGCTGGATCGCAAGTGGGCCTACGAGGCCTCGGTCGCCATCGCCGGCCGCACGGGCACGAGTGAGAAGTTCGGCGCCGCATTCGGCTTCAAGGCCACCCTCGCCAGCGCCCATGACAAGCTGATCTTCTCCCTCGCCGCCGAGCGCGCCGAGGACAACGGCGTGACGACCGCCGACCGCCAGATGGGCGGCGTGGACTACTCCTCCTTCTTCTCGCCCGACAACGGCTGGTATGTCCGCACCTCGCTGGAGAAGGACAAGATCAAGTCGCTCGACCTGCGCTCCAGCAGCGGCTTCGGCTTCAGCCGCAAGCTGATTAAGAAGGAAAGTCAGGACCTCGAGTTCCGTCTCGGTCTCGGCTACCTTTCCGAAACCTATTCCGACAACACGAAGTTTAGCTCGCTCGGACTCGATACCGCCCTCCTGCACAGCTACACCTTTGGCAACTCCAAGCTGACCAACGCCCTGACCTACACCGCGGCCTTCAAGGATATCGGCAATTACCGTATCCACCACGAGTCGGCGCTGGAGCTCCCGCTTACGGCGGCCCTCTGGAAGCTGAAGCTCGGCTTCGCCAACGATTATCAGAGCATCCCGCCCGCCGGCGTGGAACGGCTCGACACGACCTATTTCACCAGCCTGATCCTGAACTGGCTGTAAATCCTCCGGCGGATTTCCCGGGCCGGCTGGT
>JANMTJ010000468.1:0-3515 GCA_031390295.1 Oleiharenicola sp. | reverse complement strand
TGCCGCTGCTGCGAATGTCGAAGGCGGCGAGGAGCTGGTCCACCAAGTGCTCGAGAAAATCGGGGGCCTGGGGCGTGGCGGCGTTGCCCGAGGCGACGGCGGCCGCGGCCGCGGTGGTGACGTTGGACTCGGGAGGTTGGTCCTGCGCCCGGACGCTGGCCGGCAGGAACAGGGGTAGCATGAGGAACAGGGCCGAGCGGAGGCGAAGTTTCATGGCAAGATTGGTGTTGATTTGAAAAAATCCCGGCCGGCTTGTCACAATTTTCCGGGCTCGGACGGCTTTAGCGCGCGGCGACGGATCTTGCGCCGGACCAGCGGGGTCAGCACGACCAACGTGGCGCAAAGGATCTCGACGGCCCGGATTTCCAGGGCCGTGGCCGGCCAGATCCCCACGATCAGCCGGTCCGTCATGATCATGCCGCCGCCGACCCAGCCGAGCACGGCCGAGCCTAGGTACACCACCACCGGGTAGCGGTCCATCAACCGGGAAAGCATGCTGCTGGTGAACACCACCAGCGGAATGCTCAGCCCCAAGCCGAAGAGCAGCAGGCCGAAGCTGCCCTTGGAGGCACCCGCGACGGCGAGGACGTTGTCGAGCGACATCGTGATGTCCGCAATGGTGATCAGCCACACGGCATGCCAGAGGTTCTTCGCCGCCCCGTGCCCCTGGTCCGTGCCGGTGTTTTCGCGGAGCAGCTTGACGGCAATCCAGAGAATCAATCCCCCGCCGGCGACCTTGACGTAATCCATGTTGATCAACTGCGAGGCCACGAAGGTCAGCGCCACGCGCAGCACCACGGCCATGCCTGACCCGATCACAATGCCCCAGAATCGCTCCTTCTTTTCCAGTTGCCGGACCGCCAGCGCGATGACCACGGCGTTGTCGCCCGCCAGGACAATGTCGATCAGCACGATCTGCATGATGGCCAGGGCCCAGTCCCACGGGGTGTTCAGGCTGGCGGCGACCAGGTCGGCGGTGGCAAGGAAGGTTACCATGTGAACCCGCTATGTAGGTCCTGCGCGCAACCTGCGTCAACGCCTACCGGTTGCCCGGAAACGAAACCGCCGGGGCCTGTGAACAGGCTCCCGGCGATTTGCCCGCCCGAAGCGGGCAGATTACCCGGCAGCCTACCCCTAAGCCGCCGGATAAATGTGCTAATGGTTGAGCTTAGACTGTGCCGAATTCGCGCCGGGTTTTGCTCCGGCGCACGATCCGTTCAATTCACCGCGATCTTGCGTGGCTTGACCGCCTCGGCCTTGGGCAGGGTCAGCCGAAGGATGCCGTTCTCGTAACTCGCGGCCACCTTTTCGGCCTGCACCGCATAGGGCAGGCTGAAGCTGCGTTCAAACGAGACGGTCTGCTCGCCCAGCTTGCGCGTGGCCGTGAGGCTCAACGTATCATCCAGCAACTCGACGTTGATGTCGTCGCGGCTGACCCCGGGCAGCTCGGCGCTGACCTGCAGGTTGTCCTGATCCTCCTGCACACTGACCGGAATGGAACGGGTGGCATCGGACACCACATCCGTCAGGGCGGAGGCAAAGAGGGAGTTGATTTCACGATCAAAGCCGATCCAAGGCGAACGATAGGCACTGGCGGCGAGAGGCTGGTTGTAACGGATGAGGCGATACATGGCTTGTTTTTCCTTTGATGGTTGTTGGTTGGACGTTGTCCCCCGCTTGTGCACGGAACGTGCCCGCGGACGACGGTGCGCAACCCTCGAAAACCCCGCGACTTGCCGGCTGGTGGCACACCCCGACCGGGAAATACCGCCCCACTGTGCGCCGTCTCACCGGGAAACTCCGTCCCGCCGATGTTTTTCCGTGGCCACCCGGAGCGGCGTGGCTTCAATCAAACGTTAAACGCATGAACTTTGACTTCGACACCGTGATCGACCGCAGCGACAGCGACAGCCGCAAGTGGCGCAAATATTCCGGCGGGGACATCATCCCGCTGTGGATCGCCGACATGGATTTTGCGGCGTCACCCGCCATCATCGCCGCGCTCCACCGGCGGGTGGACCACCGGGTCTTCGGCTACGGCGCGGCCCTGCCGTCCCTGACCGAGGCGGTGGTCAACCACTGCGCGTCCCATTATCACTGGAAGATCGACCCGGCCTGGATCGTCTGGCTGCCCGGTCTGGTCACCGGGCTCAATCTGGCTGCCGGCGCCTTCGGTGAGAAAGGTGATGCTGTGATCACCGCCTCGCCGATCTACCCGCCTTTCATGAGCGCACCCAGGAACATGGCCCGCGAGACCATTGCGGTGCCGCTGGCGGTCCGACCCGACGGTCGCTACGAATTCGACTGGGCCGCCATGGAGCGTGCCGTCACGCCGCGCACCCGGGTGTTCCTCCTCTGCAGCCCGCACAACCCCGTCGGCCGCGTCTTCACCCGCGCCGAACTGGAACAGGTCGCCGCTTTCTGCGAACGGCACAGCCTCGTCCTCGTCTCCGACGACATCCACTGCGACCTCATCCTCGATTCACTCCCGCACATCCCGGTCGCCAGCCTTTCGGCCGCCAGCGCGGCCCGCACCATCACTTTGCTGGCCCCGAGCAAGACCTACAACATCCCCGGCCTGGCCTGCTCAATGGCCATCATCTCCGACCCGAAGCTCCGCCAGCAATTCGTGCGCGCCATGGCCGGCATCGTGCCCGAGATGAACGTGCTGGGCTACGCCGCCTGCGAAGCCGCCTTCCGTGACAGCGAACCCTGGCGCCAGGCCCTCCTCGCCTACCTGCGTGGCAACCGCGATTTCATCGCCCGCTTCCTCCGGGAACACCTGCCCGCCATCACCATGACCCCTTGCGAGGCCACCTATCTCGCGTGGCTCGATGTCACCGCGCTCAAGCTGGACCAGCCCGGCCGGTTCTTCGAGCAGCACGGCGTCGGCCTGGCCGATGGCGCCCAATACGGGGCGCCCGCCGGGAAATTCGTCCGGCTCAACTTCGGCTGCCCCCGCGCCACGCTCAACACCGCCCTTGAGCGGATGCAGCGAGCCGTGGCCGCCCGCTGAAATCCATCCGCGCCATGCGCATCGGCCCCTACCAGCTGAGGTCAAACCTCTTCCTGTCCCCGCTGGCGGGCTACACCAACCTGCCCTTCCGTCTGGTCGTGCGGGAGATTGGCGGCTTGGACTGGACCACCACCGACCTGGTCAACGCCCGCTCCCTCCTCGAAAAAAACCCGCGCGGCCTCCAGCTCATCCGCACCTGCCCGGCGGAAAAACTTCTCGCCGTCCAGCTCTTCGGCGCCGTGCCGGAGGAGATGCGCGACGCCGCCGTGATGGTCGAGTCGCTTGGCATCGCCTCGGTGGACATCAACATGGGCTGCCCGGTGCGGAAGGTCACGGGTATCGGCGGCGGCTCGGCCATGATGACCGAGCTCAGCAAGACCGCCGCGCTCGTCCGGGGCATGGTCTCGGCCGTGAAGATTCCCATCACCGCCAAGATGCGGCTCGGCTGGGACGACAACAATCTCACCGCCCCGGATCTCGCGCGGGTCCTGGAGGACTC
>JANMTJ010000461.1:0-5560 GCA_031390295.1 Oleiharenicola sp. | reverse complement strand
GGCAGCCATTGCTTCGGATACCACCAGCAATAAAAGCCCGCGGCAGAAACCAGGCTCCGGAGCCGCTCGCCCCAGGGCCGTTCCGAATTGAGGGCGATGCCGGCAATCTTCAGGTGCGGATCCAGCGCCTCGCGCATGATGAACAGCCGCATGATCTCGGACGAGCCCTCGAAGACGGTGGTCACGCGGTTGTCCCGCATCATGCGCTCAACCGGATAGGGCACCTCCCCGCGCTGGGTCAAAGACTGGACGTTCTCATAACCCCGGCCCCCGCGCACCTGCATGACATCATCCAGGCATATCCAAGCTTTTTCCGTGCTCCACAGCTTGCACATCGAGGCCTCGAGCCGGATGTCGGCCTGCTTGTCGCGGTCGACGAGGCGCGAGGTGGTGGTGAGCATGGCCTCCATCGCGAAGGCGTGGGCGGCGATGCGGCGGATTTTTTCCGCCACGGCCGCGTGCTGGCCGATGGGCACCCCCCATTGGATGCGCGTGCCGCCCCACTCGCGCGCGATCTGCAGCGCGCGCTTGGCGACCCCGAGGCTGGCGGCGGGGATGGAGAGGCGGCCGGCATTGAGCGTGGTCAGCGCGACCTTCAGGCCGCGGCCCTCGCCGCCGACGATGTTGGCGCGGGGCACCCGGACGTTGGTGAAGCGCAGCACGCCGTTGTAGATCGCGCGGTGGCCCATGAACTGGCTGCGATGCACCACCTCGAGGCCCGGGGTTTTCGCCTCGACGACAAAGGCGGTGATCTGCGCGCGCGGTTTGCCGTCGACCATTTTCGGCGGGGTCTGCGCGGCGACAATGAGCAGGCCGGCGCGGGTGCCGTTGGAGCACCAAAGTTTTTCGCCGTTGATGATGAAACCATCGCCGTCGGGCATGGCCTGGGTCTTGAGCCGCGCGGGATCGGAGCCGACGCCACCCTCGGTCAGGGCAAAGGAGGACAGTTCGCCGCCGGCCACGCGGGGCAGGAACCTCTGCTTCTGCTCGTCCGTGCCGAAGAGCATGATCGGTTGCGACACGCCGACGGACTGGTGCACCGAGAGGTGCGAAAACACGTTCATGCAATGGCTCGCGATCAGCATGCACACGCGGCAATAGGTCGTCTGGGAAAAACCGAGCCCGCCGTACTGCTGCGGCACCTTGATGCCATAGGCCCCCATCCGGGCGAGACCGGCCATCACTTCGTCGGGGATTTCGCCGGTGCGATCAATGAGATCGGCATCCACCTTGGTCTTCAGGAAGGCAGTCAGCTCGGCCACGAACTTGTCCGCACGCACTTTTTCGTCCCCGGCAATCTCGGTGACCGGATAAAGTTTCTCCGGCGTCCAACGTCCCATGAAAAGATTGGCGACAAAACTGATCTCGTCATGCGACTCGCGGGCGGCCTCGGTGACCTGCAGGGCCGCCCGCTGGCCCGCGTTCATCCTGGACATATCGATGACGGACTTGCCGTCATCCGGCGGGCTTTGGGGCGGCGGAGGCGCTGTTAACGTTGACATGGGGCGGGGCGGCACACGGGGCCGCTGGGGGTTGCTTTGGCACCAGCAGACTCGCGCGGGGTGATCCAGTCAACCGACCGCGCGGCCACCCCGGCCATTTAACCCATTGGGAGTAAGCCCCCTCGGCCAGCCGGCTGCGGGCCGCTTGCATTCGGCTGGCGATGTGGCAGGTTCCGCTCCCGCGTTCTTTGACGGTGTGCTCGGCAAATGGTCACTTGTTCCACCCACTTTTGGGGGTGTTCCGGATTCGACCCTTGGTTGGAGTGCGCAGCTGCCTGTCGAGAGCCGAAGGCCTCTCGTTAATCCCCCTTCGAAAACAACAAACGGCAACAACGAAGAAATGCTAATGGCCGCCTAAGTGCGGTCACGTCCCCACCACGACTCCTGCTGGTGGATGGAGACGTCGACAGCAGGAATAGCGGTGATGCCGTCGTGACATCGCCGCCGTATCTTCTTCACGGCTGGCTGAGGGAGGAGCGCGCGTCCATGCGCCTTCCGAGGTGAGATCCAAAGTGACGCTATATAGGTAGATGCTGTGTGCGAAGGTCAGGGGCACAGGGGTTCAACTCCCCTCACCTCCACCATTTTATCCCGCCCTGCTGCTTAAAAGAAGGTGAACGGGTCGCGCCGGTCGCGCGGGAAGGGCTGGCCCGTCGTGCTGCCGTCGGTCAGCTCGACCCACGACTTGACGGCGTAGTAGGGGCTGCCCGCGGTGCCACCCAGCTGGATGTCGTAATGCAGCTTGGCGTTGCCGTTGAATTTGACGGATTTGCCGACGATGGCGCCGTTGATGTTGCCGTTGCCGTTCGACTCGATCGCGGCGTTTGGCGCATAGATGACCCCCGTGAAATCCGCACTCCCGTTCAGCTGCACATCTTCGGCGCCCATGGAATAGATATGGGCATTGGCGGGGACGTTGGTGGTGTTCTCCAGGCCGTCGCCCCCGATCTGCACCCCGGCATAGGCGTAGAGATTCATGGACGGCTCGGATCCGCTGGCGCTGACCAACCGGATCTTCCCCTGGCTGTTCATCTGCATGTCCGCCGTGAGGATGAGGTCCACCGGGCCGTTGATCGTCAGGGTGCTGCTGCCGCTGAGCTGCAGGCCCCCGCCGCTGTCGGTGTAGAGATAGCGACCGTTGGCCTGCAGGGTGTCGCCCGTCCGGGGCAGGGTCAGGCTGCCGGATATCGACCCGAGATTGATGGCCGTTCCGGTGGGCGTGGGTGTGTTGGGGATATTCTCCACAAAATCGGTCCGCACCCGGGTCGGATCAATCTTCACCCCGGCTCCGGTGGTGGCGCCATAAATGCGTCCGTTGGTTCCGACCGTGGGTTGCGCTCCGCCGGTGGCCACGAAGCCGAAGACCTTGGCGTTGCCGCCCACCGCCACCGTCGCGGTGACGCTCGTCGTGCCGACAATGACCTGGTCGGACCGGTTGGTGGTCGGATCCGGGATGCCCAGCTGCGAGTTGTAGGAATCGATCTCGATGTTGCCATTGAAGACGATGGATCCCTTGGCCAGCAGGCCCGCGCCCTGATTGGGGCGCTTGGCCACCTTCACGACGAGCTGCCGGTTGACGGCGGCGGCCTGGGGAAAAGCCACCTGGCCCACGGCGGTGACCGTCACAATCGCGGTCGTGTTGGCCGTCCAGTTGTCGACCCGCACCAGGATGTTGCCGGTGCCGGAACCGAACTGGTAGCTGGCGTTGCCCGTGCCGTTGATGAGTTTCACCCAACTCGCGGCATTGTCGGTGGCCGCGCGCCAGCCCGTGGCGGTGCCGATGTTGGCGTTGTTGATTTCGAGCATGGCCTCGTCGATCCCGGCCTCCGCCAGGTTCAAGGCCGCGGACTGATAATACGTCCGGCTGGCCAGCGTCGATTCCGTTGAGGCATGGCGGATGAAATATGCCGCCAAGACCGCCAGCACGCTGGCAAACAGCAGGACGGCCAGGATGGCGGAGCCCCGTTCAACTGGTCGTGGATTTCGCACGCAGGGTGAATTGGGCGGACGTGACGTATTCGGACGTGGCGGCGGATTGCACCGTGCGGTAGAGGCGCATGCTGAGCTGGATTTGCTTCAACTCCACGTCATTGCCCGGGGCCACACCGGCGGTGTTGTAGTAGGTGAAGACGAAACTGGTGACATCGGTGGCGTAGGTCGTGGCCACCCCGCCCACCGTCCGTGTCACCGTCTTGGTGGTGGGGTGGTAGGCCCAGGTCACGTCCTGCCAGGCGGTCGCAGTGCTGTCGGTCGGCACCTTGACCAGCACGGAGCTGGAGGTGAAGCCCCCTGCCGGCACATCCCCGGCCATCCGGAAATCGCGACCCATCTTGTCCAGCACCTGCCGGGCGCGGGCGTTCATCTCGCTGTAATTCGCGAGCGAGCGTTCGCCGCGTAGCGTGAAGAGGAAGGAGGTCAGGGCCGCGAGCGTCAGCAGCGCGGCCAGGGTGACCGAGATCAACACCTCGACCAGGGTGAAGCCCCGGCGGGAGCGATGCGCCTCAGTTGTTGGACCAGCCGGCATAGATATAGTCGCTCATCCCCTTCTCGGTGAAGATCGAGGTGGTCTTGCGCGTGTAGGTTACCCCGTTCTCGGGCCAGGTGGTGGTGATGGTCAGCAGCGTCTTGCCCAAGGTGCCCGCCCCGCTGGCGGTCACGGTCGTGAAGTTGACCCGCACGGTCATCCCCATGGTGAAGCCCGAGGCAAAATTATCCAACGTGATGATGCTGTCGAAACTGACGGGCTGGGCCTGCGCGGCGTAGGTGCTGATGGTGCTGTAATTGGCGAGCCGGAGCTGCTCCATGGCCGACTGGGTGATCTGGTTGGCCAGCGTCGTCATGCGCGCATGACGCATGTGACCCATCCCGGAGGAGAGGGCGGCGATCGACGACCCGATCGAGAACACCAGCAGGACGGAGGCGATCAACACCTCCATCATCGTCATGCCCCGGTCACGGCGGATGCAAGGCGGGGGTGGAGTCCGGCGGGGTGGAGAAAACATCATGAGCTGACCGTCAGCGGGCGTTGAGTGCGGCCATGTCATTGCGCACCGCCGCGAGGCGCTGGCGCTGGTTCTCGATTTCCAGCAGGAGCCGGTCGCGATCCGCGAGCACCTGGTCCACCTGCCTGAGCAGGAGCGAACCGTCGTTGCCGGGGAAACTGTAGCGCAAGTCCGAGGAGTACTGCGTCAGGATGCGGGCCTTCTCCTCCAGGCGATCGGTATGCTGGGTGAGGCTTTCGATCTGTCCGTGCAGGGCCTTCCCCTGCAGTAGAATCGCCTCGTGTTGCCTGGCCCGATCTTCGTTCCGCCAGGCGGCGGATTCGCTCACCCAAGCCCAACCGAAGCCACCGGCAACCATCAGCACGAAACCCGCCACTAACAGCTTCAGGTAAAACTTGTGCGGCGCAGGGGCCGCGACGGGCGCCGGATTGTTGATCAGGTCGTGTTCCCAGCTCTTGAACGCCTCGGCCAGGGGCAAAGGCTGCTCGATCCGGACAATCCTTTTCCGCGGCGCCGGCCTGATGCCGGGGGCCGTTCGCTTGGCCCGCCGCATCCTCTTGGTGTTGCGCACGTCAATGTCGCGGATGGCTGCCGCGGCGATTTCCTGGAGGGTGGGTTGCCTCATGGTTGCTCGGGATGTGAAGTTTGTGGAAAGTGTGGTTGGGTTGGCGCGGATGCGTCCACCCACCTGCATCATAGTCTTCCGACACTACTCAACAACGTATAGCTTGCCTTACGCTGGTCGGAACAGCCCGTTGGCTATCCATTTACGGATTTTTCAAGTCAGCGTATGCGTTAGAACCACTTGCTGTGACTCATCCTTCCCATCCTCACGTCGGATGCTCATTGGGGTTGCCGTCCAAGAATTGCCAAATGCATTTGAAATGATCCCAGCGCCTGGCCGTCCGAGTCTGCCTAACAATGGCTCTAGACGGCTGCTCACCGGTGTCCCGCTCCTCGGACGGGATGGGCCGGTCCCGGCCTCTTTTTTGTGGGCATCCACCGGCCGCGTTACCACATTCCCGCGATGCCCCTTGCGCTCATTTCCCGCGCCCG
>JANMTJ010000441.1:0-1548 GCA_031390295.1 Oleiharenicola sp. | reverse complement strand
TCGAAAACACACAGGTCGGTGATGATGAGGCTGACCACGCCCTTGCCGGTGATGGGCAGGGTGCATTGCCGCAGGATCTTCGGGCCACCGTCCTTGGCGCAATGTTCCATCACGGCGACAACCCGCTTCACGCCGGCCACGAGGTCCATGGCGCCACCGGGTCCCTTGACCATCTTGCCCGGGACCATCCAGTTGGCGATGTCGCCGTTCTCGGCCACCTCCAACGCGCCGAGGATCGACAGGTCGATGTGGCCGCCGCGGATCATCGCGAAGGAGTCGGCGCTCGAAAAGAAGGCCGAGCCGGGAATCGTGGAGATGGTCTGCTTGCCAGCGTTGATCAGATCGGGGTCGACCCGGTCTTCCGGCGGGAACGGGCCGATGCCGAGCAGTCCGTTCTCGGACTGCAGCGTGACGTTCATGCCCCGGGGGATGAAGTTGGCGACCAGCGTCGGGATGCCAATGCCGAGGTTGACGTAGTAGCCGTCGCGCAACTCCCGGGCGGCGCGGCGTGCCATCACTTCGCGGATGGGCGATTCCTTCCTCGAGGCGGCGCTGCCTTGCACGGTGCGAAACTCGATGCGTTTCTCGTAGCCTGCGCCCTGGATGATCCGGTCAACGTAGATGCCCGGGGTGTGGACCTGGTCCGGATCAAGTACGCCCACCTCGACCAGCTCCTCGACCTCGGCGACACAGACCTGGCCGCAGGTGGCGATCATCGGGTTGAAATTCCGCGCGGTCTTCCGGAAGATGAGATTACCGGACTTGTCGCCCTTCCAGGCCTTGACGAGCGAGACCTCGGCCCTGATGCCGGGCTCAAGCACGTATTCCTTGCCCCCGAATGATTTCGTTTCCTTGCCCTTGGCGAGCTGGGTGCCGAAGGCCGTGCGGGTGTAGAAACCCGGGATGCCGGCCCCGCCGGCGCGCAGGCGTTCGGCGAGGGTGCCCTGCGGGATGAGTTCGAGTTCAAGTTCACCCGCGAGCACCTGGCGCTCGAACTCCTTGTTCTCGCCCACATAGGAGGCCATGACCTTTTTCACCTGCCGCGTCGTGAGCAAAATGCCCATGCCGAAGCCGTCCACGCCGGCGTTGTTGCCGACGATGGTCAGGCCTTTCACGCCGCTGTCGCGCAACGCGACGATCAGGTTCTCCGGGATGCCGCACAGCCCGAATCCGCCCGCTGCGATGGTCATGTTGTCGTGCAGCAACCCCTCGAGGGCGGCCGGGGCGCTGGGGTAGACTTTGCTCATGAGAAAAGAGGCAATCGGTTTAACCACAAAGGCACAAAGACACTAAGAAAGGCTTGGTTTTCGGACTTTGTGTCTCTGTGTCTTTGTGGTTTCTCAAATCAGCTCCACGCACGCCGCCTGGCCTTCGCCGCCGCCGATGCAGTTGGCGGCGACGCCGCGTTTGAGTCCGCGCTCCCTGAGGGCGGCAAGGAGTGTCACGAGGATGCGCGCGCCGGAGCAGCCGATGGGATGGCCGAGCGAGATGGCGCCGCCGCGGACGTTCAGCTTTTCGTGTGACACACCGAGCTCCTGCATGAAGGCC
>JANMTJ010000439.1:0-2474 GCA_031390295.1 Oleiharenicola sp. | reverse complement strand
CACGGCGGGCGACTTTGGTGGGGGCAGGGGTGGTGTTCATATATGAAAGTATCGTTCAAAACCCTACCCGCCGGCCGGCACACTCCGCAAGCCTTGGTCCGGTCACATGGTGTTTGCCACGGCGGCCAGCACCTCGGTGGTGGCGGAAGGCCGGCCCCCGCCGGCCAGGTTGCGCAGCTCGCCGTTCAGCGTCGCGGTGAACTCAACCACCTCGCCGGGCTGGATGGCCAGGTCGTCCGCGACGGCGGTCGCACCGCCGGCGAGCCACAGCCACCAACCGGCGCAGAACAGTCTGGGGAAATTCCGGTTCAAGGCTGGTGCGGCAACGGCCGGATCCTCACTTCACCCGGTAGATCGGGTTGGGCAGCTTGAAGGTCTTCTCGGCGAAGCCGCCGGCGAGGTCGCTGTCCTGGTCGCCCAGGTTGAGGATGATGGTGTAGCCCTCGGCCACGAGCTGCTTGCGGATGGCGGTCTTGTACCGCTGCACGGGCACCACGGAGCCCTCCGCCATGTAGTAGATTTTGGTCCAGGTGCCGTAGCCGACGTCGCGCAGATTTTTCTCCGTGCCCGCCCGGTCGCTTTCCTTGCGCGCGGTGATGAAGAACACCGCCGCCCCGGCCTTGGTCGCCATGTCGTAGGCAATCTGCACCGGCACGATGGCCTTGGCCTGGGCCGAGGCGACATAGCGGTGCCACACGGCGGGCACGTAGCCGAAATCGTTGGCGATGAAATGGGGCAGGTTGGTCACGGCGGTCTCGTCGATGTCGAGGACGATGGCCCGCTTTTCGCCGGGCTTGGCGGGCTTGTTCAGGCGCTTGGCGAGATATTTGTTGGCCTTGAGGGTGACCGCGCCGAGGTCCCGGGCATACTCCCCGGAATTGAGGTAGCGGTAGATCTGCGCCTTCGCGGTGTCGAGGTTGGCGGGCTCGCGGGCAGACTGGCTGACGGGCAGCGCCAGGGCGATGGACAGGACGAGCAGGGTGGGGAGGCGCGGGAACTTCATGACCCGATGAAAGCAGCCCGGGGTGAAAACTCAATGCAGCATCGGATCATACCCGGGTCCCGTCGCGCCGACCGCTCATCCAAACCCGCTTGAATCCGGGCGGGGGCCGTGCTGGCTTGGGGCCATGCGATTCATCCCACGCCTGAGTCTCGTCGCCCTGTCCACCTTTGCGCCGGTCCTTGGTCCGGCCGCCACCCCGGCCACGCCGGCCATCATGAACCGGATCTACGCGGATTACTGGGAGGAGAACATGCAGGGCAATCCCATCAGCGCCACCTTCAACGGCGACAACCGCTACAACGACCGCTTCGGCCCGGTCACGTCAGCCCAGGCCAACGCGGAGACCCGGCGGCTCGCGGAGAAATATCTCGCGCGCACGGCGGAGTTCGATCCCGCGGGCCTGCCGGCCGAGGATCGTATCAGCTACGATTTGCTGCGCTATCAGCTGCAGGAATCGCTGGAGGGCCTGAAGTTCCCCTCACACCTGCTGCCCGTGAACCAGATGAGCAGCATGCACCTGCTCCTCGCCCAACTCGGCTCCGGCCGGCTCGCGCAGCCGTTCGACACCGTGCAAGACTACGACAACTGGCTGGACCGCGCCGCCGGGTTCAGCCCCTGGGTGGATGGCATCATCGCCGACATGCGCGCGGGCATCGTGCAGGGCATCGTCCTGCCCAAGGCGCTGGCGAAGCCGATCCTCCCGCAGTTGGAGAACCTCGGCACGGCTGATCTGGAGAAGAGCGTCTTCCTCTCGCCCTTGAAAAAATTTCCCCAGGGCTTCACCGCCGCCGACCGGGCGCGCCTCACCGCGGCCTACACGGCCCTTGTGCGCGACGACCTCGTGCCCGCCTACCAGCGGTTGCTGGTGTTCATGCGCGACACCTACCTGCCGGCCTGCCGCGACACCGTAGCCCTGGGCGATCTGCCCGGCGGCAAGGAATGGTATGCCTTCCAGGCCCGCAGCGCGACCACCACCGACCTCAGCCCCGAGGAGATCCACGCCATCGGCCTGCGCGAGGTGGCGCGCATCCGCGGTCTGTTCGAGGCCGCGAAGGAACGCGTCGGCTACAAGGGCACGCTGAAGGAGTTCTTCACGCACCTGAACACCGCCCCCGGGCTGAGGTTCACCACCTGCGAGGAAATTCAGGCCGCCTACGAGGGCCTGCGCGCCCGCGTCGAGGCGAAGGTGCCGGCCTTCTTCGGGCGGACGCCGAAGATTGGTTTCGAGATCCGGCCGGTCGAGGCGTTCCGCGAGGTCAGCGGTCCGCCCGCCCAATATTACCAGGGACTGCCCGACGGGTCGCGACCGGGCATTTTCTACTACAACGCCTACAAACCCGAGACCCGCACGCGCTTCACCACGACGGCCTATTTCGTGCACGAGGCCGTGCCCGGCCACCACTTCGAGAACAGCCTGTCGCTGGAGCAGACCGGGCTGCCGGACTTCCGGCGCTTCGGCGGCAGCATGGCC
>JANMTJ010000393.1:0-2973 GCA_031390295.1 Oleiharenicola sp. | reverse complement strand
TGAAAGCGGATGTCCTGCCCCTGCGGCGCGAGGGAGACGATGCCGAAACGCAGGCCGTCGGCGCCGTATTTCGCGATCAGGTCGAGCGGATCGGGCGAGTTGCCGAGTGACTTCGACATCTTGCGGCCCTGCTGGTCGCGGATGATGCCGGTGAAATAGACGTGCTTGAACGGAATCCGCCGCTCCAGCGGCTCGCCGGGGCGGACGAACTCCAGCCCGGCCATGATCATGCGCGCCACCCAGAAGAAGATGATGTCGGGCCCCGTGACGAGCGTCGTGGTCGGGTAGAAATAATCGAAACCCGCCTTGTCCATCGCGGCCCGGTCCGGCCAGCCGAGCGTGGCGAACGGCCACAGCCACGACGAGGCCCAGGTGTCGAGGACATCATCCTCCTGCACCCAGTTGTTTATGTCAGCCGGGCCCTTGAGCGAGACATGCACCTTCTTCGGGTCGGCGAGGTCGGCCTCGGTGAGGGTTTCCTTGTCGAGTCCCTTGGCGTACCAAACCGGGATGCGATGGCCCCACCAGAGCTGGCGGCTGATGCACCAGTCCTGGATGTTTTCCAGCCAGTGCAGATAAACCTTCGACCAGCGCTCGGGATGGAACTTGATGTGGCCGTCGCGCACCGCCGTCTTGGCCTCCGCGATGCGCGGGTATTTCAGCCACCACTGCCACGTCAGCCGCGGCTCGATCGGCACGTCGGCGCGCTCGGAATAGCCGACATTGTTCTCGTAGGGCTCTTCCTTCACCAGTGCGCCCGACTCCTTGAGCATCTCGGCGGCTTTTTTGCGGCCGGCAAAACGGTCGAGACCCGCGAGTTCAGGGCCGGCGAGCGCGTTGAGTTTGCCGTCGGGTTCAAGCACGTCGATCGGCGCGAGCTTGTGCCGCTGGCCGACCTCGAAATCCACCTTGTCATGCGCCGGGGTGATCTTGAGCGCCCCGGAGCCGAATTCCTTGTCCACGGCACTGTCGGCGATGATCGGAATCTCCGCCGCGGGCCCGATGGGGCGGCGCACCTTCCGGCCAATCAGCGCGGTGTAGCGCGGGTCGTCGGGATGAACCGCAATGGCCACGTCACCGGGAATCGTCTCGGGGCGGGTGGTCTTGACCTCGATGAACCGGCCCGGCTGGTCCACGAGTTCATAGCGCACCTGATAAAGCGAGCCCTTGGTGGGCTTCATGATCACTTCCTCATCGGAGAGCGCCGTGAGGCTGACGGGGCACCAGTTCACCATCCGCTTGCCGCGGTAAATGTGACCCTTGCCGTAAAGATCGACGAACACCTTGAGAACAGCCTGCGAGTAGGCTGGGTCCATGGTGAACTGGGTGCGGCTCCAGTCGGCTGAGGCGCCGAGCGCCTGCAATTGCTGGAGGATGATGCCACCCTTCTCTTCGCGCCAGGACCAGACTTTCTCCAGGAATTTTTCCCGGCCCAGGTGGTGGCGGGTTTTCTTCTCCTTGCGCAGTTCACGCTCCACCACCGTTTGCGTGGCGATCCCGGCGTGGTCCGTGCCCGGCAACCAGAGTGCCTCGCAGCCTTCCAGCCGCGCGCGGCGGACGAGAATGTCCTGCAGGGTGTTGTTCAGCACATGGCCCATCGTCAGCACGCCCGTCACATTGGGCGGCGGGATCATGATCGTGTAAGGCGACCGGGCCGGGTTGGCCCGGCCCGCAAAGCAACCGGCCTGCAACCACGCGGCGTACCACTTCTTTTCGACGTCGTGCGGTTCGTAGCTCTTGGTGATTGCGGCCATGGCAGTTAGGTAGCCGCGCAGTGAAAGGCCCCCACCCGGCCCTGACAAGCTGGTTCCTGTAGGGCTGCCGCTAGCCGGCAGGCCATCATTTACCGCTAATCCGGCCCGGCGACGAGCGCCGGCCCTACCCACGGAGCCCCCGATCACTTCACCCCCGGTCCACCACGTCCAGTTCGGGCCATTGGGCGATCTTGCGGTGCAGGGTGCGGCGGCTGATGCCGAGCAGGGCGGCCGCCCGGGTCCGGTTGCCGCGGGCCTTCATCAAAGCTTCCTTCAGCAGGCGCTTTTCGTTGTCTCCGACCGAATACGGGTTGGACGGGGTCGGTGTCTGCATGGTCGGCGGCGGCGCGACCTCCCCGCGGAATTTGGGCTCGAGGTCAAACTCGCTCAGTTTGCCCCCGCGGCGCAGCACCACGGCGTTCTCGGCGAAATTGCGAAGCTCGCGGATGTTGCCCGGCCACGGGTAGGCCTGCAGGTGCTTCATCGCCCCGGGCTCGATCGTGACCGGCTCGTAGTTGTTCTCCTTGGAGTAAACCTGGATGAAGTGCTCCAGCAGCACGGGAATGTCCTCCGTGCGCTCGCGCAGGGGGGGTGTGGTGATCCGCACCACATTGAGCCGGAAATAGAGGTCCTCGCGGAATTTGCCGTCCTTCACCATCTGCTCGAGGTTGCGGTTCGTCGCCGCCACCAGCCGCACGTCCACCGTCATGGTCTTGGTGCTGCCGATGCGCTCGAAGCTCCGGGTCTCGATGAACCGGAGCAGCTTCACCTGGATCTCCGGCCCGATCTCGCCGATCTCGTCGAGGAAGACCGTGCCGCCGTCCGCCACCTCGAAGCGCCCTTCGCGCCGCTCCGTCGCGCCGGTGAATGCCCCCCGCTCGTGGCCGAAGAGCTCGCTCTCCAGCAGCATGGCCGGCAGCGCCGCGCAATGCACCGGCACAAACGGCGCCCGGGCCCGCGGGCTGGCCTGGTGGATGGCCTGTGCGATCAATTCCTTGCCTGTGCCGGTTTCGCCCTCGATGAGGATCGTCGCCTTGGATGGCGCCACCAGCTTTACCCGGTCGATGACCTCGGCCAGCTTCGGCGAGTGGCCCACGATGCCCTCGACGTTGAACTTCTCGTCCAGCCGCTCGTGCAGCTGCTTCACCTCCACCTCCAGGGTCTTCGTCTTCAACGCCCGCTGGATGAGGATTTCCAGCCGCTCGATCTGGACGGGTTT
>JANMTJ010000372.1:0-2469 GCA_031390295.1 Oleiharenicola sp. | reverse complement strand
AAGTCGGCGTGGCCGGTCCGGGTGGCGCCGGGCCCGGCGGTGGCGATGACGCCGAATTTCGCGCCGATCCAGCGGTCCACCGTGGCCTGGAAGGGTTCGCCAATTTCGGTGAAGGTGATGTTGTCGAAGCTGCAGGCGAAGCGGCAAACCGCCTTCTCGTCCACGGTGGCGCGCAGATAAACCGGACCGGCGGGGGCAGGGATGCTGGCGACCTCGCGTTCCTGGGTGCCGGGTTTATCGGCGCCGACATTCACGCGCAGCACGAGCCTTGTCTCGCCGCCGGTGCGGCGCAGGCCGAGCACGGCGTAATTGTAGCCGAACACGGCGAGGCCGGCGGTCTCGCCGTCGGCCTCGGGCGCGAAGTCGAGCCCCGTCGTGACGGTGAACGCGGGCGCGCCGAACTTCTGGAGCAGGAAGTTGGGCGCGTCGTAGATGCTGTTTGGCGCGGGTGAGCCGTCGTTGCGTGTGGCGGGAGCAGGCACGATGGAAAGACGGAGCGAACCGGGCTTCGCCGTTAGTGAAGCCCAGCCGGCCTGCGGGTTGGCGTTCCACTGCCACTGCAACCCGAGCTTGGGTGAATCGAATTCATCGGAAGTTTGGGGAACGGTGATCGGCCCGGCGGCAAGCGCCGGCCCTACATTGGGCTTTTTGTGCGTGAGCACGGGCTCGCCCTTGCCGTCGCCATCGGCGTCCACGCCCATCACGGGCCAGCCATCGTCGCGCCAGACCATCGGCTGAAGATGCACGACGCGGCCGAAGGGACCGCGATCCTGGAAGTGGAGAAACCAGTGTTCGCCCGCGGGCGTGTCCACCCACGCGCCCTGGTGCGGGCCGTTGATCGCGGTGCTGCCCTGGTCGAGGACGATGCGCGCCTCGTAGGGTCCGTGGATGTTTTTCGCACGGAAGACGGCCTGGTAGCCGGTGGCGACGCCGCCGGCGGGACCGAAGACCCAATACCAGCCGTCGCGCTTGTAGAGCTTCGGACCCTCGAGGGTGGTCCAACCGGGCAGCTTGTTCGCGTCGATGATGATGGTGCCGACATCGTTGGCCTTGTCGTCGGTGGTCTGGACGTTTTTCCCGGCGTCGAGGACCCGGATACCGTCGGCGCTGAGTTCGTGCAGGGTGAGGAGGTTGGCGATGCCTGAGCGGCTCCGGGCCCAGCCATGGATCAGGTAAAGCCGGCCGTCGTCGTCCCACAGCGGGCACGGATCGATGAGGCCCTTGCCGGCCTTAAGGAGAAAGGGGGCCGACCAGGCGCCGGCGGGATCGGTCGCGGTGGTGACGTAGAGGCCGAAGTCGGGATCGGGATAGAAGATCCAGAACTTGCCGTCGTGATGACGGATGGCCGGGGCCCATACGCCCTGCCCGTGGCGCGGCTTCGCGAAATGATCCGCCGGCGACTGCGCGGCGAAGACATGGTTGATGATCGTCCAGTTGACGAGGTCCCTGGAGTGGAGGATCGGCAGGCCGGGAGCGGCGAGGAAGCTGGAGGCCGTCAGATAGTAGTCGTCGCCGACGCGGATCGCGTCCGGGTCGGAATAGTCGGCGAAGAGGACCTGATTCTTGTACGTGCCGTCACCCTGGTCGGGCACCCACGGGGCAGGGGTCGCGGCGCCAGTGAGAGTGGAACAGGCAAGGGCCATCAGGGGCAGCGCGCGGTGAGGCATGGCATTACCTGGCGGCGGGAAACTCCACCACGGGCGGCGGGGGCAGGGGGGCGGATTCGTCGAGGTAGAAGCCCGGGTGCGGCGGCTGGTTGTAGGCGGTGTTCTGCCAGGCGACCGCGACGCGGTATTGCGGATCGTGCATGAAAGTGACGAGCCGGTGCTTCGTGGGGATCGTGCTGGTGTAGATGCGCAGTTCCTTTTTGTCGCGGTTGGTCCAGATGACCTCCTCGCGCCAGTCGCCCCAGAAGTCGCCGCTGACGGCCGGCGTGGACTTGGTGCCGTTGCCGGAGGTGGAGGCATGGGCGACCAGCAGCGGATCGATGGCGCCGGTCTCCCAGTTCCATTTCACGATGCGATTGCCGTCGAGCAGCTCGGTCAGCAGGTCACCATCCCAGTAGAGGCCGAAGTTGACCGGTAGGCCGCGCGGGCGTTTCTCGAGGAATTTCCTGCCCGTGGCGTCGTGGATGCCGTCCATCTCGGCCCCGGCGGCCCACGACTCGGCCCCGGGGAAGCGGGGGTCGATGTTGAAGGTGTTGCCGCGGCCCGGGCCCTCGCCCCGGTCGCCGCCCTCGGTCGCGGCCTTGACAGAGGGGATGGTGAAGATCGGTTTGCCGGTGCGGGCGTCGCGCAGGCTGAGCCCTTCCTTGCCGAAGCTCTCCTGGATGTCGCCGATCTCGAGGCCGGGATTGTCCGGCACGAAGTCGCCGACGTGCAGGGTGTCGCCGTGACCCCAGCCGGTGGAGTAGAGGCCCTTGCCATCCGAGCCCACGACCATGGCGCCGTAGATGATGTCCTGCCGGCC
>JANMTJ010000364.1:0-13683 GCA_031390295.1 Oleiharenicola sp. | reverse complement strand
CTCATCGGGCTGGAGCCCTCGGCCATCCTCGGTTTCCGGGACGAGTATCCCGACTTGATGCCGGCGCACCTGAAGGCGGACGCGGCCAAGCTAGCCAAAAATGCACTGCTCATCGACGAGTTCATCGCCCGCGAGGCGGCGGTGGGACGTATCCGGCCCGAGTCGTTCCGCGCCAGCGAGCGCACCATCAAGCTCCACGGCCACTGCCACCAGAAGGCGCTCTCCTCGCAGGCGCCCACGGTTAAAATGCTCGAGCTGCCCGCCGGCCACAAGGTGTCGCTCATTCCCAGCGGTTGTTGCGGCATGGCGGGATCCTTCGGTTACGAGGCCGAACATTACGCCCTTTCGCAGCAGATCGGGGAACTGGTGCTGTTTTCCGCCGTGCGCGGCAACCCGGCCGGCACGCTTCTTGCCGCCCCGGGCACCAGCTGCCGGCACCAGATCAAGGACGCCACCGGCCGCCTCGCCCTGCACCCGGTGGAAATCCTGCACGCGGCGCTACTGTAGGGCCAGTCTGCGACTGGCCCGTTGCCCCGGCAGAACCGGTCAAAGACCGGCTCTACCCCAAAAACCACCGCGTCTTCTGCTGTCTTTCATTTTGTGAATTTTTGTGCCTTTTTGTGGCCAGATGAATTTCGACCACCCCGCCCGCCGTGAACGCATCGCCCGCGCCCTCGGCCTGACCAACGAAATCCTGCTCATCGGCTCCGGCCACCCGGTGCCCAAGCCCGAGATCAGCGACGCCCTCCTGCCCTACATCGCGCATCAGGAATATTTTTATCTCACCGGCCACACCGACGCCCCCGGCGGCATCCTCGCCTACGACCCGCCGGCCAACCAATGGACCTCCTTCGTGCCCGAGGTCACGGAGATGGACCGCGTGTGGGAGGGCCGGACACAACTCCCGGGCGAACGGCTGGGGCAATTCCCCGCGTGGCTCGCCGCGCGCCGCGACCGGCCCATCTTGATGCTGGGCGCACCGGTCCGCGATCTCGCCACCGACCCGGTACGGACCGCTGCGGTGCGGGAGCGCTACAAGCACGCCCGCCGGCCGAAGGAACCGGCCGAGATTGCGCTCATGCAGCGCTGCGCCGTCGCGACGGCCGCCGGATACGCCGCCATCCAGCCGCTGCTCAAGCCCGGCGTGAGCGAACGGAAGCTGCAGATCGAGCTCGAGGCGGAGTATTTCCGCCACGGCCCCCAGACCACCGGCTACGACTCCATCGTCGGTATCGGCGCCCAAAGCGCGGTCTTCCACGGTTCCCCCTCGCCCGACCGGGTGGCACGGGAAGGCGACTTCATCCTCATCGACTCCGGCGCCCAGCTCGACCGCTACGTCATCGACGTCACCCGCACCTATGTTGCGGGAACACCGTCCGCCTTCCAACGCGACCTTTACCAGGCGGTGCTCGGGGCGCAGAACCGCACCTGCGCCAAGTGCCGCCCGGGCGCCGAGTGGAAGGACCTGCATCTCGCCACGGCGGTGGACATGATGGGCGGTCTCGTCGCCATGGGGGTGCTGCAGGGCGATCCGCACTCCCTCGTCGAACAGGAGGTGCACACCCTGTTCTACCCGCACGGTCTCGGTCACATGGTCGGCCTCGGCGTGCGCGACGCCAGCGGACTCGAGCCCGGCCGCCAGCGGGACGAGCGTCCGAGCCTGCGCAGCCTCCGGATGGACCTGATTTTGCGCGCCGGTTACATTGTGACCGTCGAGCCCGGCCTGTACATGATCCCCGCGATCCTTGACGACCGCGCGCGACGCGAAAAATACCGCGACACGGTCAACTGGGACCTCGTGGACCGGCACAAGCACCTCGGCGGCGTGCGCATCGAGGACAACCTCCTGGTCACGGACGCCGAACCGCTGAACCTCACCGCCGCGATACCCAAGACACTGGCCTGATCAAACCTTGAGCCACCGCCGCATGCCGGTGCCGGTGATCGCCAGCGACAGCAGCGAGCTGACCGGCATCAGGATGGCGGCGATCAGCGGGTTCATGTGCCCGGCGACGGCGAGGCCGACGGCGAGCGCGTTGTAGGCGACCGAGAAAACCAGCAGCCACATCTGCGTGCGCTGGCGCGTGACGTTGACCTCGAACAGCCGCCGCAAGCCGCCGATGCCCTGCCCCAGGTAATAGAAGTCGGCCTTGCCCTCCAGCACCCCGCGGTGGATGACCGGTGTGCCCCGGGCAAAGGCCGCATCAAAAGCCAGGCTGTCATTGGCCCCGTCGCCGAGCATGAGCGTATCGCGCACATCGAAGAGCTGGACCCACGCCGCCTTGTCCGCCGGCGAGACTTCCCCCACCGCCCGGTTCGCCGGGATACCCAGCGCCCGCGCCATGGCCGTTACTTTCGCGCGCCGGTCCCCGCTGAGGATGAACACCTCGAACCCCTGCTCCTGCAGGCGGGCGATCTCCTCCGCCGCATCACCCCGCACGGCATCCCGGAAACTGAACCTGGCCAGCACCACACCATCGCAGGCGAATTCCGTGTCCGCCGTCGTGTCGCCCGCCAGGCGGCGCTTGCCGTTCTGCCAGCCGGAACGGTCCAGCGTCCAGTTGCCCGCCTCCGTCTCCAGGCGCACACCAATGCCGGGCTTCTCCTGAAACACTCCGGCCAGCGGCTCCAAGCCGGCCGTATCAGACCGGGCGAGCAGGTTTTCCAGCAGGCTCTGGCCCAGGGGGTGCCGGTTGTCGCGCACGAGCGCCAGCAGCGCGGCCCGCGCCAGGGGCGCGAGGCCCGCCAGCGCCTCCGGGTTCAACAGGGTCGGTGTCTCCATCGTGAGGGTGCCGGTCTTGTCGAAGATGATTTTGCGGATGCGCCCGAGCCGCGGCCACAGGTCGCCCTCGCGCACGAACACCCCGAACCGGCGCAGCGCCACGGTCGCCATCTCGTCCACCAGCGGAAAGGCCAGCCCGATGGCGCACGGGCACGACACGACCAGCACGGCGGTCACCACCGACCAGGTGCGGACCGCATCGTGCGAGACCAGCCACCAGCCCAGGCCCGCCGCCCCGGCCACGCCGATGATCGCGATCAGATACCCGCCCACGATCCGCTCCAGGGCCCGGTGGCGGAACGCATCGCGCGCCACCGGCCGCATCAGCTGCGCCAGCAGGGATTCCGTCCACGGCTGCATCGCCCGCAATTGCACCGCGGCCCGCGACAGCACCACCGCGCCCGCCGGCACGCATCCGCCCGCCGAATATTCGCGCGGATCAGCCTCCCCGGTGATCCACGCCGTGCCAAACGTCGCGGCCGGGGATTGCAATTGCGCCTCCACGGGCACGACCTGGCCCGAACGGACCTGAAACACATCACCCGGCCGCAGGTCCCCGACCGGCTGCTCGACCAGGACACCTGCCGGACCCACGACACTGACCTTGTGCGGCCGGCCCGTCACCCGGAGCAGGCGCCGCTGGTTGCGCTCGACGGCCGCCACCTGGGCCCACCGTCCGACCAGCATCAGCAGGATGAACGCTCCGACGAAGTCGAAATAGACGAATTCCCCGCGTCCGCTCATCCAGCCATAGAACGAACCGCCGTAGGCCCCGATGATGCCGAGCGCGATGGGCAGATCGATGTGCAACACCCCGCTGCGGAGGGCCCGCAGCGCCCGGTTAAGGAAATAACTCCCGCCCGTCAGCAGGCTCAGCGTGGCGAACACCATCGCCAACGTGCCGAAGAGCGGCGCATAGGCGAACGTCGCCTCCATCCCGAAATAGTGCGGCAGCGCGAACAGCATCAGGTTCATCGCGAACGCCGCGCAGAGCCCGATGCGGCGCACGAGCTGGCGGCTTTCGGGCACCGCCGGCTCCTCGCCGGGCGGCCCCACCAGGTAGTTGAAGGACTGCAGCGCCCGCGCAAAGCCCGTCGCCTCGAACCGGCCCCGCTGCCAGCGCAGGCGCATCCGGCCCAATGGCGCATCGGTCTCGATGTCGAGCGCCCCGGGTTGCTGGTGAAATATCTTCTCGATCAGCCAGACGCAGCCGGCGCACGAGATGCCCTGCACCTCCAGCATCAGCTCCGGCGGTGAACCGACCTGTGCCGGGGCGGCCGAATCTTTTTCCGCCTCCGCCTGCAACTCCGCCAGCCAGGCATAGTCCCGCGGCTGGAAAACCACCTGATCCACCGGGGCCACCACCGCGTCGCGGATCTTGTAGTAGCCCTCCAACCCATGCTCGTGGACCAGTCGGTGGACATAGCTGCAGCCAGCGCAGCAGAAACCCGCCGTGCGGGCCTGCTCGGTCGCCAGCGGCGTCCCGCAATGAAGGCAAAGGTGAACAGGGGCGGCTGGCGGGGTGCGCAGTCCACGCACTCGCTCCCTCGGGCTCGCACCCCCGTTCACCAAGTTTTTTCCGGAGAAAATCATGGGGTCCGGGCCTCCTTCGGCCCGGCCCAATTGAAGGTGGACGGGGGCCGATTCGTACAGCTGGGGTCCACGCACCTCTGCTCGCGAATCAACACGCCCGTCCACCAAGGGTTTAAATTGAAGGTGGACGGGGGCCGATTCACACTGCTGGGGTCCACGCACCTCGGCTCACGAATCAACACACCCGTCCACCAAGTTGTTACTGAGAAAGTCATCGTCAGTGGCAGATGAAGTTGTCCACCCCGGGCCCGCCCAGACCCAGCGTCCCGCGCAACCGCCACACCAGGACCGCCGCCACCGTCAGGGCCAGGACCATCTGCGCCCGGGCCAGCCAGAGCGGCCCGAGACGGACGCGGATGAGGTGGAAATTCGCCTGCGCCAGCCAGAGGAGCGGCACCGTGCCAAGGCCGAAGGCGAGCAGGGTCTCCGCCCCGCGCAGGGCCGAGCCGGAGAGCAGCGCCAGCGAAAGGAGGAAATAGAGCGGACCGCAGGGCAGCAGCGGCGTTGACAGCCCGAGCAGGCCCGCGGCCCGCAGCCGCGAACCGCCGCGCAGCCGCGCCGCCACCGCGCCATAGGCCCGGCCGAGCAATGGCAACTTGGGCAGCCGCTGGTCGAAGCGCACCGCCACCGCGATGAAAAACAACACGAGCAGCCACGGCAGCCAGCGCAGGCCCCCCTCGCCGATGAGCTGCAGCGGGAAACGGCCGAGGCCGCCGGCCAGCGCCCCGAGCACCGTGTAGCCCGCGAGCCGGCTGAGATGATAGACCGAGGCCACGGTGTGCGGGTCGGCGTCGCCGGGGCGGGCGGGCATGACCGCGCAGGCCAGCGGACCGCACATGCCGGCGCAATGCAGGCTGGTGACCAGCCCGGCGACAAGCGCCGTGCCGGGTCCGGTGATGCCGGCGAGCTCGCCCGTCATGACCGGCCTCCCTTGTGGGCGAGGGGCACCGACTCGACCCGCGTCGCGCGGGCCACGGAGAACAGGACGGTCCAGGCCAGGGCGAGCAGCAGAAAGCCCGCGGCCACCCAGAGCCAGAGGGAACGGGCGGAAGTCTCAGTGCGTGTTTCCATTGGCATGGTCCTCCTTCTTTCGGGCGGCGTGTTCGCGCGCCTCCGCCCTTTCCTCTTCCTCCTCGCGCAGCAAACGCGGTTCCGGACCCATGAACTCGACGGTCCGGTGCAGCTCGTAGGTGCGGTCCGCGTCCTCCACCCTGACGGTGAAGTGAAACGGGCCGAAGTAACTGCTGCGATTGACCGTCAGCACGAGCGGACTGACCTGCTCGCCCAGCGCCGGGATGGTCACAGGGGCGGCGAAGCCCGTCTGCAGCACCGTGGCCGGCACACCCAGGGTGGTGACGGTAAGCACCGCCGGGATGGAGCGCTTGTTGACGAGCCGGACCATGAACTGGTTCCGCACATCGTCGTGGCCGACGAAGTAGGCCGCCCCACTCATGCGGAAGACGAGAAAACTGACCGGCTTGACCGAGGAGAAGGCAAACCCCGCGACCGTCGCGCCGATCAGCAGCAGAATGCCGTAGGCCACGGTGCGAGGCCGGAGCCAGCGGGTGCGGCCGCCGGCGAATTTCACCAGCGAATCGTAGCGGATCAGACCCAAAGGCCGCGCGATTTTCGCCATGACCTCGTCGCAGGCATCGATGCAGGCCGCACACCCGATGCACTCGAGTTGCAGGCCGTGGCGGATATCAATGCCCGTCGGGCAGACCTGCACGCAGCGGTTGCAGGCCACGCAGGCGCCGGCGTCGGGCGTGCCGAGCTTGCCGCGGGGCTCGCCGCGTTGCTGGTCGTAGCCGATATTCATCGAGTGCTCGTCGGTGAGCGCCGACTGGAGCCGGCCGTAGGGGCAGATGACGATGCAGAGCTGCTCCCGGAACCAGGCGAAGTTAAAATACAGGATCCCTGCGGCGGCGAATACGAAGACGAAGGCCGCCCAGTGCTCGCCGGGGGCCGAGTGCATCATGTGCCAGACCTCGGGCAGGCTGACGAAATAGCTCAGGAAGAGGTGGGTGATGAGCAGGGACGCGACGAGGTAGCACGCGTGCTTGAAAATCCGTCGCGCCGCCTTGCCGGGCGTCAGCGGGGCCGCCGTGAGCGCGCGCCGCGCGGGCGCATCGCCGTCGATCCAGCGCTCGATCACCCGGTACACGTGCTCCAGATAGACCGTCTGGGGGCAGGCCCAGCCGCACCACAACCGGCCGAAGAGCGCCGTCAGGAAGAACAACGCGAAGCCCAGGCCGGTGACGCCGAAGAAAAGCAGCCAGGTGTCCTGCGCCGCGAGCGTGTAGCCGAAGAAGTGGAACCGCCCCTCCGCAATGTCGAGGAACACGGCAGGATGGCCGTTCACGGGGATCCACGGCAGGACGAGATAGAAGGCGATCAACCCCCAGCCACTCCAGCGGCGCGCCGTGGTGAAGCGTCCCGACACGTCGGCCGGGTGAATGTCGTGCCGTGAGCCGTCCGCGTTGATCGTCGTGACCGAGTCCACGGTCGGCACGTGGCGGACCGGCCGGGGTTTGGCTTGGACTGGCTTATCGACGGACATCGTGGTGGGAGGCAGGGCGGCGAGTCTCTTCGCCGTCGCGGCGCGGAACGGAGTCCGCGCCCTGCCTTTACTTGGGCACCTCGATCGTGATGGGCTCGCCCGGCTGGTGATGGGAGAGGATGTAGGCCACGACCTCGGCGGATTTCTTCTGACCGAGCACGGGCTCCCAGGCGGGCATGCCCTTGGCGAGCACGCCCTTGGAAACGGTGGAGTAGATTTCCTTCGGTATGCCGCCATGGATCCAGGCCTGATCGACGAGATTCGGCCCGACGGCCGCCGGGTTCTCACCCTTGCCCTTCAGGCTGGGGAGGTGGCAGGCCACACAGAGGGAATTGAAGGTCTGCTTGCCGGCGTCGGTGAAAACCGGATTGCGACTCATGTCCCAAAAGAGGGTGTCGTTGGTGACGTCGATGGACGAGGCCAGCCGGATCGCGGCCAGCCGGGTCATCTCGACCTCCACGCGCGCCGCATCCGAGGGCATCACGCGCGCGATCATGTAGGCGAACCAGAAGACGATGGAGAAGGCGATCGCCCCGTAGAGGGTGTAGAGCCACCAATTGGGCAGACGCTGGTCGTACTCCTGGATGCCGTCATAGGTATGCGGCCGGAGCTTGATGCCGGAATCGTCGGGGGACAGGTTGGACGAAGAGGGGTTCATGGCGGAGGCATTATCCGGATCATTCTCGTAATCGTTCTCCTACTCCTTCTCTCGAGAGAACGATCAGGATTAAGAGAAAGAGAACGAAGGCCGGGCATGAGTTCGGTCAGTTCTCGAAAGGCAGGTTCGCGAGGCGGTCCCGCTCCGCGGGCTTCATGCGCGTGGCGCGCCAGCCGGCGGCGACATAAACGAGCGACGCCACGGCGAGGGCGACGATGGGGAAAATGAGCTGCCAGTCTTCGTAGATGATGCGTTGGAACATGGTAGTGGTGGGTTGAAAGGAGGAAGTGAGAGGATTGGTTCGGTTCGTTCTCGTTCTCTTGATCGTTCTCGTAATCTCGGGTCGGTTGGGTGGTGCGCGGGCGGACGGTGAGAACGATTAGGATTACGAGAACGAGAATGATCATTTGACGGCGGCGGCGGCCGGCTGGCCGGTGGGCTGCCATTTCTTGCCGAGGGACTGCAGGAAGGAGATGAGGGCGACGATCTCCTTGTCGGGCTCGGTGTAGCGGCCCTGGTCGCGGAGTTCGCGGGCGATGACCTTGGCCTGCTCCTTCGCAATCCGGTCGATGTCGGCGGGCGACCAGTTGGGGAACGGCACGCCGAGGGTGCGCTGCGCACGGATCTTGGCGGGCAGCGCGGCGTAGTCGGTGTCCTGCCGGTGCAGCCAGGTGTAGGCGGGCATGTTGGAGCCGGTGGAGATGGCGCGCGGGTCCAGCATGTGGTCGTAGTGCCAGGCGTGGTTGTATTTGAGGCCGACGCGGGCGAGATCCGGCCCGGCGCGGCGGGAACCCCACTGGTACGGGTGATCCCAGATGGATTCGCCGAGGCGCGAGTATTCGCCGTAGCGCATCACGTCGGGCACGAGCGTGCGGATCATCTGCGAGTGGCAGGTGTAGCAGCCCTCGCGGATGTAGAGGTCGCGGCCGGCCAGCTCGAGCGGGGTGTAGACCGACGCCACGCGATCCTCGGTCTGGAGCTGGCGCTCGATGGTGAGCATCGGGATGATCTGGATCAGGCCGCCGACGGCGACGGAGAGAAACGTGAGGACGGTGAACGGCAGGGCGTTCAGGAGCAGCTTGTCATACCAGTCGCCCCAGGCGGTGCCGCGGGTCTGGAAATGCCCGATGGCGAGCAGCACGCAGAAGGCGGTGGCGAGGAGGCCGAGGAGGTTGAGCCAGCCGGAGGTGAACATCCAGACGCAGGCGGCGATGAACCCGAGGGAGCTGAAGATGACGGGGGCGTTGAGGAAGGCGCCCACGAGGCCGAGCCGCTCCGCCGGGACCGGCGGCTCGACATAGACCTCGATCGTGCCGTTGACGGCCGACGCGCCGCGGATGCTGCGCCAGACGTTGTAGGCCATGATGAGGAAGCCGGTGAGGTAGAGCGAACCGCCGACCACGCGCAGCAGCATGAGCGGCCGGATGGAGTTCAGCGTTTCGAGGAAGTTGGGGTACTTCAGGATCGTGCCGCCCTCGGCGGTGGCGTTGAGCATGAGGCCCTGCCCGATGCCCGAGGCCCACATGGCCGCGACGTAGAGGAGGATGCCGAACATCCCGAGCCAGAAGTGCAGGTTGGCGAGCGACTGCGAATACAGCGGCTTGTTCCAGAGGCGCGGGACCAGCCAGTAGAACATGCCGGCGGCCATGAAGCCGTTCCAGCCGAGGGCGCCGGCGTGCACGTGGCCGATGATCCAGTCGGTGTAGTGCGCAAGCGCGTTGACCGACTTGATCGAGAGCAGCGGCCCCTCGAAGGTCGCCATGCCGTAGAAGGTGACGGCGGCGGCGAAGAACTTGATGACCGGGTCGGTGCGGAGCTTGCCCCACGCGCCGCGGAGCGTGAGCAGGCCGTTGAGCATGCCGCCCCAGGACGGGGCCCAGAGCATGAGCGAGAACGTCATGCCCAACAGCTGGAGCCAGTTGGGGAGCGCGGTGTTGAGCAGGTGGTGCGGGCCGGCCCAGATATAGAGAAACACCAGCGACCAGAAATGGATGACCGAGAGCCGGTAGGAGTAGACCGGGCGTTCCGCCGCCTTCGGCAGGAAGTAATACATGATGCCCAAAATCGGCGTGGTGAGGAAGAACGCCACGGCGTTGTGCCCATACCACCATTGCACCAGACCGTCCTGCACGCCGCCGAAGACCGGGTAACTGTGCGTCAGCGAGGTCGGCAGCGACAGGTGGTTGACGACGTAGAGCATCGTCACGGTGATGATCGTCGCGATGTAGAACCAGATGGCGACGTAGAGGGACTTCTCGTTGCGCCGGGCAAGCGTCCAGAAGAAGTTCACCGCGAACACGACCCAGATGCCGGCGACGGCGATGTTGATGGGCCAGATGAGCTCGGCGTACTCCTTGCCGCGGGTGAGGCCGAGCGGGAGCGTGACGGCCGCCGACACGATGATGAGCTGCCAGCCCCAGAAATGGATTCGCGCCAGGAAATCACTCGCGAGGCGCGCCTTGAGGAGCCGCTGCGTCGAGTAATAGATGCCGGCGAACATCATGTTGCCGACGAAGGCGAAGATGACGGCGTTGGTATGGAGCGGGCGGAGGCGACCGAAGCTCAGCCAAGCCTGGCCGAAGTTGGCCTGCCAGAAGTTGAGCTGGGTCGCGATGAGCACGCCGACGAGCATGCCGACAATTCCCCAGAGAATGGCGGCAAGCATGAACTGTCGCACGACGGTGTCGTTGAACTCGATGGTGGTTTTTTGGCCGGTGGTCATGACGGAAGCGTGGATTTTCAGAAATAGACGGGGTCCTGGGTGTCGCGGCGCCGCAGACAGTCGGCGCAGGGCGGACGGGCGCCCTCGCGACATCCGCAGGCTCCGTCCGCATGGTCGTGATCGTGGTCGTCACGATCGTGGGTCGCCGGGACGGTCAGGGGTATTTCGTCCGCCAGGGGCAGGAGCGAGTCGCGCTCGGCACTGGTGAAGCGAGGGCGGCGCTGCTCGCGGGCAAAGAGCACCACAAAGGTGCCGGCCAGCAGCAGGCTGAAGAATAGAGTTATCGGGATGACAGACATGGCGTGGATATGTCCGCGCCCATTATGTTTTTTTCCGGCCTGGCGGCTGCGCATTCCTTGCCGCAATCGCTGCGCGCTTTGCCAAAAACCGCGATCCCCGCCCCGCGCCGGATGGGCGTGGCAGTGCGTGATTTATGCCATGGATTGTTGTCCAAGATATGCGCTAACCCCGCCAAACGCTGCGGCGAAGCCGGGCGCGGCTTGTGGCATAGTCGTGTCATGACCCCCGCCACCCTACGGACTTTGGTCCCCCTGTGCCCGGCGGTGAAAACGGAATGGATGTCGCTGCTCCGCGGCGAACCTGTCCTGACCCCGCTCGGGCGGCCGGACACCTTGGTTTACCTGATGGACGCCACGCTGGCCCAGCTGTTCGCCGGCCTCAAGGGCGACCCGCGGGAGAAGTGGCTGAAGCGCTGCCCGGCGCTCGTCGCCCCGATCCATCGTTACTGCGCGTGCGGCCTCAATCCGCTGCTGAAATATTTCACGACCGGCGAACTGGCCCTGCGCGCCGCCGCCGGCCCGGCGCTGGGCGAGGAGATCGAGATGGTGCTCGTGCAGTTCCACTCGCTGGCCCAGCAGGAAATCGAGGCCCTGTGCACGGTCTGCCAGTACAAGGGCATTCCGGGTTGCTGCGAGCTGCCGGAAAAGAAGTTCAGGCCGCCGTCGACCGGCCGGGCCGTTTCGCCCGCCAAACGGTCGGTGCCTCACCGGAAATCTTCCGGAACACGCGGTTGAACTGCGAGAGCGACTGGAACCCCGCCTCGTAGGCCGCCTCGCTGATGCGCTTGTGCGGGTTCAGGAGGAGGTTCTTCACCTTCTCGATCCGCACGCGGGCGAGGTAGTCGGTGAAGGTCAGGCCGGTGGCCCGCTTGAACATCTTGCAGAAATAGAACGCGCTGGCGTTGACCGAACCCGCGACCTGCCGGAGCGACATCTCCTCGTGCTGGTGCTCCATGATGAAGACCTTGGCCCGGGTGATGATCGGGGACTCGGCCTGCTGGGAGGAAACCATCAGCTCGTTGCTGAGGGAGGAAAGGTGCTTGGCGAAGATGGTGAGCAGGCGCAGCACCGCCTCGTATTGCTTCCTCTCCAGGACGCGGGTCTGGAAATACGCCTCTTCCAGCCGCTTCAGGTCGGTGTCCACGCCCCAGTTGATGAGTTCGCGGGTGAGTTTCCGGAATTCATTCTTGTTCGGCTCATGCAGGAGTATCTGGCCGGTCTGCAGGAAGGCCACCAGGTTCTCCCCCACCCGGACCGGCACGGCCGAGTCGCAGAGCCCGGCAAAGCACTTGAGGGTCTTCGGCTCCATGCGAGCCTCCTCCTCGACCCGCTTCTGCAACTGGAGGCAGGCGGCGCAGCTCTGGTTGGTGTTCGCCATGAGGGCGCAGAAAGGGCTCTCGTTGGGCTCGTTGTGGTGGTGGGGCAGGTCAAAGGCCTCGATCGGCCGCAAATTGATGGGCAGGCCGGTGGTGTCGCGGAATGCCTTCTCGTAATCCTTGTAAATCTCCGATTCCCGGAGCTGGCGGACCAACTCCCGGCTGTGCTTGGCATTTTCGGCAGGTGTGACCACGGGACACACACAAGCCCACCCCGGCGGGGAGGGCAAATACGATATTGCCGGGCCGGACAGTCACCAGCGCGGCTATGGGCTGTCAGCAGATATTGTATTAGGCGGAAGTCCGGGCCCGCCGGGTGGCCTGAGGTACCACGAGCACGGGACAGGGGGCTTTCTTCAGCACCCCGTGGGTCGTGCTGCCCACGAGCAGGTCGTACATGGCCCCGTGGCCGTGCGAGCCCATCACGATGTAACGGGCCTTGGTGGAGGCGGCCCGGTCCAGGATGGCCGCCACCGGGATCCCGGTCCGTTGCACCGTGGTCACCTTCACCTCACGCTTGGCACAGTGGTGGGCGAGCGCGCGGAGCTTGTGGGCGGCGGATTTTTCGGCGGCGGAGCTCATCTCTGACAGCTGGCTGGAGTCAAAGGCATAGACTTCGCTCATCATGACCGGGGGCGCCTGCACGACATGCAAGAGGATGGGCCTTGCACCGATCAGCTTGGCCAGGTCGCAAGCGGCGTCGCACACCTGCACTGCGGCCGCGGAGAGATCGAGGGGAACCAGGATGGTTTTCATGATAGTATCATATACCCGTCGGCAGCATGTATGTTGCGCGAATCTTGGCGGTTGTCGGGCGGAAATTGCGACCGGCCGCGCCTACAAGACCGGCCGCGGGGCGGCAAAGGCGAGGGCGCGCGGGAAGAGGACGTTGTTTTCCTTGTGCACGTGGCGGTGCAGGTCGGACTCAAATTCCGCCAGCCCCGCAAGCAGGGCCCGGTGGGTGTTGCAGGCCTCGGCGTCGGGGGTGAAACCGTCCGTGAGTTCGCGCAACCGGGCGGTGAGCTGGCCGGCCGACTCGTGCTCCGCTTCCATCTGCCGGATGGGGGCGGACAGGTCCCCGCCGCAAAACTTGACGGCCACGCCCGCCTCAATCTGGCGCACCAGCGGGAAGAGCACGACCTCCTCCTTTTGCATGTGGCTGAGCATCTCCTCCGCCACGTGGCGCACGGCGGTGGCGATCTCGCCCAGCCGGGCGTCGCGCCAGCCATGCTTGCCCGCGACCCGGTCGGCCATCTCCACCAGGCGGGGCAGCTCGGCCTTCAGGTAGGCGTGATGGGTCGTCTGGATATGGTCCGCGAGCTCGGTCAGGCTCATCGCGGCGGCATCAACCTCGACGGGACCGGCGGTGAGGGCCGCCCCGGCGGATTCGAGCCGGGCGAGCGTGGTCGCGACCTCCAGGCCGCGCTGCGCACAGGCGGCGGCGAGCGTCTGTTTGCCGCCGCAGCAGTAATCGATGTCCAGTTTTTCAAAGAAACGCGCGAGGCCGGGCCGGGCGGCGACGAGGGAGCCGATGGTGGAGGCCGGCGACAATGCAGCCGGGTTCGGGGATGTTAGCGTGGTGGACATGCCCCACCTTGCCACAGGGGCCGGCCGCGGGCCTTGAGCCAGATCAAGCCGTCGTGATATTCCCGCCGGCGGTATCAGGCCTCGCCCAGGTTGCGCCGCAGGAGGG
>JANMTJ010000353.1:0-4258 GCA_031390295.1 Oleiharenicola sp. | reverse complement strand
GTGACCGCGCCTTGCTTGAAATTGATGATGCCGGTGGGGATGAGCTTGATCCGGTCGGCGCCATCCGCGAGGCGCGACGCGACGCACTCTGCCGGCGAGGCGTAATCCTCCAGGGCGCCGCCCATGAAACCGCCATAGCGCCCGCGGTGATGGATGGCTGCGCCGGGACTGTCGAGATAGGGCATCAACGGCGGTGCGCCGCACTTGTAGACCCGGCTCAACGCCAGACCGACGCGGTCCTTGTCGCCCGCGTCGCGGACCCCGGCGATGCCCAGCTGCACGAGTTTCTCCAGCCGCGGCATCGCCCCGACCAGCAGGCCCGCCGGCGTCTGTTTAAGAGAGGCGGCGCGTTTCTCCAGGTCGAGTTCCCCACCCTCCAGAAACAGATGCGCGTGCGCCTCGATCAGGCCGGGCAGCAAAGTGCAATCGGTGGCGGTGTAGTCGGGCGTGGTCTGTCCGCCGCGCACCAAATCCCGCGGGGGCGTCTGCCCGTTGCGACCGACAAACCTGATGACCTCCCGGTCGTAAACGACATGGGTATCCTTCGCCGGGGTGGTGCTGGTGCCGTCGAGCAGGGTGCCGACATGCAGCCAGACCGGGTGATCCTTGGAACTGGACGGAGGAACAATCACGCGGCTTCAGGATTCGACCGGCTGCGCGTCGTTGCAGAGGGCCATGATTGCCTCGGCCTGCCGGTAGCCGGCTGTTTCCTGCGTCTCCCCTTCCCCGGCCCGACCCTGCGCCAGGGCCTGGCGGAGCCGCGCGACCATGGGATGGTCGGCCGACAATGGTCCGGGAGCCTTCTCGGGATTGGCCAGGGCGTAATCCAGGCCCACCTCCCGACCGAGCGTGAGGTAGGCGTTCTCCAATTGCTCGCGAACCCCCTTGGGCGTGCCCCAGGCGAAATTGGACAGACCCACAATCAGGTGGACGCCCGCGAGGTCCGGGTCGGCGCTGATGAGTCGCATGGCATCCAGCCCGATGTTGACCAGCCCATAGGTGTCGGCCCCGACCGGCGGAAGGCCCGGATCAATGATGATCTGATCGTTGCGGCGGCCGGCTTGCGTCACGAGCCGTTCAACGAAATGCCGCGCGGCTGCGTGCGCGTCCTGCGCGGTCAGGCACTGCGCGCTGCCGTCCGGGACAAAATGCTCTGACGCCATCACGACCACGTTCGTGTCGTAGTCCCGCACAAGCCGGATCATTTCGTCGAGCTGGGTGCGCGAGGCGGCGATGGAATTCAGGATGGGCGGACCGCTCTTGCTCCGGTCGTAGTGCTTGAGGGCGATTCTGTGGTACTCGACCGAGGGATTGTCGAAGCTGATGGGCCGGCTGGTGACTGCCTGGATGGCGGCGATCACCTCCGGCAGGAAGGCGAGCATCTCCTCCATGCGCACCTGGATGCGGGCGGTGCCATCAAGGTTGAGGGTGAGATACTGCGCGCCCAGGTCGGCCTGCACTTCCGCGAGATGAGCGTAATCCCCGGGATTTCGTTCGGTGAACGCCTTGCGGGCGCGCGCATAGGAATTGTTCATCAGCTCGCCGATGATGTTGAGTGGCCGGGTGTTCATGAGATGGCCGGGGTGGGCGCCGGTTTGGCGGTGTGATCCCGGTGGAGCCAGTAATTGGCCCAGGCGGAAGTGCCGCGCAGGCTCTGGTCCTGGATCACCGGGGCGTGGGCGAGGAGTTCCTGCTCCCGTCCGTCGTGCTTGAGGCGCTCGTAGGCACGCAGCCAGATGCAGTCGCCGAAGCCTTCCACCTCGCAGCGGCCGTCGCGCGTGCCGCCGCAGGGGCCGTTGCGCTGGTTCTTCGCGCACTGCGATTCGGGACAGAGGTAGGCAATCTCGGGCAGCGAGCAGTCGCCGCAATCCTTGCAGCTGAAGAGCACCGTTTTGGTGAGGTGCTCGAGGACCCGCAGCGGCTTTGGGCCCTGCCGGGGATCTGCGGCCCCCGCACACGCCTTCGTCCCCAGCCGGTTGAGAACCTTGCCGGGGGTGAACATGGCCCCATGGCTCCACTTGGCCAGACTGTAGGTGAGACCGGTGTGTTCCGGGCGACGCACGGGATGCTTGGCCCGGACGGACGGATTCGCGAGGCCTGTGACCGGGTCCTGCGCGTAGTAGTAGAACTCCCCGGGGCGGGAGAACCCCAGCTCGCGGGCGAAGTGTTTCCAATCGTCCCGGGCGAAGCCGCGCTCAAGGTCGATAATCGTCCGGATGGCGCCGAAGTTGTGCACGCCGCCGAGGTAGGCACCGCGATAACCGAGACCGCGATAGATCGCGATCTGCTTGGCGGCGAACTCCAGGAAGAAGCCCCTGCCCCCGTCGGACGACGCCCCGTGCTTGGCGCAGAGATCCCGCAGCTCCGGCGTTGCAACCACGCCGGGGATGCGCCCCGCGTGGAAGAGGTCGGCCACACGCGGGCTGAGCAGGTAGACATTGCCGATCAGGGGCGTGCCCCCGAGGCCATGTCCGCCCATATAGGCGTTCAGCTCATGCTGCTTGCGGGCGTCGAAGCCGATCTGGTTGATGATAAAGCGGGCGCCGGCGTCGATCTTCGCCTTCAGCTTGAAATACTGTGGCATCACCTCGCCTTCGCGCAGCTTGAAGTTGGTGGTCACGGCCCCGGTGAGAAAACTGGTGCGCGCGAAGCGCGCCCGCGGCCCGCCCCGCACCACGTTCGGGTCGAGCCCCTCGTTCATCTGCTGCAGCATCGAGATCAGGCCGACGGAATCGATGTCGAAGACCGGCTTGGCTGTGCCGCCGTTGCCCGCCACGGGATAGTCGCCGGTCATGGCGAGAATGTTGTTGAAGCCCTCGCTGTGCAGCAGCCAGGCCTCGCTCTCGAGCGCATTGCGGTTGAGGTCCTTGCAGGTGAGATGGATCACCACCTCCTTGCCGGCGTAAAGGATGGGTTTGCCGAGCGCGGTGGGCGCAAGCTGCGGATTGCCGCCGGCGTTGTCGGTGATGGAGATCCAGTCGATGTCGGCGCACTCGACCAGCTGGTTGGCAAAGGTTCTGGCCGTGACTGCGCTGCGCTCGGCCATGCCCCCGCGCACGGAGACCAGCTCGGTGCCGATCAGGAACCGCGCGGACTGCTCCAGTTTTTCGCGCAAGGTTTGCATCGGTTGGATTGCCCGCCCGGTCAGGGTGAGGCGGCCTCGAGCTCCTGGCGCACGCTCGCGGCAACGTCGGCGGGGGTGCCGGGCCGATCGGTTTCCGCGCCCCAGCGCAGCTGGTTGATGTAATCGTCGCCCTTTGTGAGCTCCAGTTTTTGCGCCTGCGCGTCGATGCGCTCGGCGAAACGGTGGGGCAGATCCAGCTTCACCTCATCGAAATCATCCCAGGCCTTCACCTGCGAGGGAATGTCCTCCCAGTAGAGGATCTGGTATTTGGATCTGGCGTTGGGGTCGCGCTGTGCCGCCGCGGGGGCCGCCACGGCCACACCGCGCTTGGCCGTCACACCCGGTGCGGGGCCCTTGCCCACGAGGTAGAGGAAAAGGTCCACTGCACTTGATGCGTCGGCCCCGTACCCGTCCGCCCCGATCTCATCGGCGAACATCTGGCTGATCGGTGCACCACCGATCGCCATCTTGATCTGGTCGCGACCCGGCACGTTGAAACCGTCGATGACCACCTTCATGTAGGTCATCGTGGTGGTGAGCAGCGCGCTCATGCCGATGATGTCGGGTTTGAATTCCGCGGCGGCGGCGGCGAATTTTTCCACGCTTTGATCCACCCCGATGTCCTTGATCTGGAATCCGGCGCCCTCGGCCATCATGCACACGAGGTTCTTGCCGATGTCGTGCAGGTCACCGCGGACCGTACCCATCAGGAGGCGGCCGGGGGAGGTATCGGTGGCACCCTTGGCGCTCAACAACGGCTTGAGCACGCCCATGCCGGCCTTCATGGCCCGCGCGGCGATGAGCACCTCCGGGACATAGAGGATGTTGTATTTGAAATCCTCACCGACGACACTCATGCCGGCGATGAGGCCGTCCGCCAGAATCTCCTGGGCGGTCCGGCCCTCGGCGAGGGCGTCCTTGGTCATCTGTTCGACTTCCTTGGCTTTGCCCTCGTAAAGGCACTGGTTCATCAAGGCGTAATCGGGCATGGGCTGGAATTGGTTGGTTTGGTGTAGGGCTGCCGCTCGTCGGCAGGCCGCGGCCCGGCGACAATCGCCCGCCCAACCAATATGAGATCAGGTTCGCCCGAAAATCGCCCCGTTGAATTCCGCCAGCGCGGCCAGCAATGCCAGG
>JANMTJ010000337.1:0-4992 GCA_031390295.1 Oleiharenicola sp. | reverse complement strand
TGCCACCCCCGGCCAGCTTGAAGCCCGGTCCGTCAACCATGAGACTGCCCACCCAGTCCGATTTGCCCTTGGGCGCACCCTCCAGCTTCACGACCAGCCGCTGGTCGGGCTGCAGGGCCGCCCGGACGGTCACCTCGCCATCCAGAACGAGAGACTCGACCGGCAGGCTCAGGGGCTCGGCGGGCACCGCTTCTGCCTGATAGGTGGACCACACCCACGGGTTGGTGTCGGATCCGTCGATCGTCAGGGTGACCCGGGCCCCCTGCACCTGCACCTGACCGAGGGAAAATCTCCACCACCGCGCTCTTTCCAAGGTAAGCCGGCGGGCGGCGAAGACGTGGGCCTGGAGTCGAAACTCCAGATCCTCCACCTCCACCCGGGACGGCCGGGCTGTCACGGTGCGGAACTTGATATCCGTGGCACCCGCCATGCCCAGCGCGGCCCGGATAGCCTGATCGCCCAACCAAGGCCGGATCACGAAGACCGCCACGACCAAGGCGAGCAACGCGGCGAAGGCCATGAACAAACGTCGATGATTTCCGCTCAATTTCATGCCGGGTTCATTCATCCGACTGTAGCGGCGTTCTATGAGCGCCGACTGACTCGGTCCGGCGGTCATGGACCGCCGCTACAGGTTTGGATCTGCCAGACATCGTGGCTACAGGTCTACTCCGGTTGCCTCGGCCCGCCATGCCAAAGTCGCCGGCACGTCTCCGCGGGAAAACGCTAGCCTCCCGCTCCCGCATAACGCAAGCTTGCCCCATGGCCCGCAACCAACCCAATCCCTCCTGGCGTGAGCGTCTGCCGGGCCGCCGGCCGGAGGAACACTTCCACTGGCGAGGCAAGGAGGTCTCCCGGTTGGAGAACCTCACCGACGCGGTCTTCGGGTTTGCACTCACCCTGCTCGTGGTCTCGACCGAGGTGCCGCGCAACTTTGAGGACCTGATGCAGGTGTTGCGCGGCTTTCCCGCCTTTGCGGCATGCTTTGCCATCTTGCTGCTGTTCTGGAACGAGCACTACAAGTTTTTCCGGCGCTATGGCCTGGAGGACTTTTTCACCCGCTCGGTGAATTACCTCATTTTGCTGCTGGTGCTGTTCTCGGTTTATCCGCTGAAATTCCTTTTTTCCTCGTGGATGGGCGGCGGCACCACTTTCGGCCGGCTGGAGAACCTGTCTTTCATCTTTCGCGTCTACGGCCTGGGCTTTGCCAGCATCTGGACGCTCTATGCCCTGCTTCAATCTCATGTCCTGCGGCAGCAGAGGCAGCTGCAACTGACCGAGATCGAGGTGATCCTGTCGCGGCTCCAGTTGAACGAATTCCGCCTGCAGATCGGCGTGTGTTTCCTCTCCATCGGCCTGACCTATGTGACCACGCTGCCCTGGTTACCGGGCGTGGTATATGGGATCATCGGTCCGCTGGCCGCGTGGAACGGAAGTTGGCATGGGCGGCAGGTGAATGCCGTGTTGGAGCGGCAGAAAGCCGGCGGGGTCACACCTTCGCCGGCTTGAGCTTCCAGATGTCCTTCGCGTATTCCCGGATGGTACGATCGCTGGAGAACTTGCCCATGCGGGCCGTGTTCAGGATCGCCATCTTCGCCCAGTGTTTCTGGTCGCGATAGGCCACATCCACCCGGGCCTGGGCATCGCAGTAACTGCGGAAATCCGCGAGCAACAGGTAGGGATCGCCGCCCTGCAGGAGGCTGTGGTGCAGCGCGCCGAAGGCGCCATGCTCCCCCGGGGCGAAGTAGTCGCTGCCCAGCCAGTCGATGACGGCCCGCAGTTCCTCGTCCGCATGATAAAGGTCCCACGGCTTGTAGCCTTTCGCCCAGAGCGCGGCGACCTCGTCGACCGTGAGGCCGAAGATGAAGATGTTCTCGTCGCCCACCTCCTCCTTGATCTCGACGTTGGCCCCGTCGAGCGTGCCGATGGTCAGCGCCCCGTTGAGCGACAGCTTCATGTTGCCGGTGCCCGAGGCTTCCTTGCCGGCGGTGGAGATCTGCTCCGAGAGGTCGGCCGCCGGGATGATTTTCTCGGCCAGCGACACCCGGTAGTTGGGCAGGAAAGCGACCTTCAGCTTCCCGCCGATGCGGGCGTCGCCGTTGATGCGCTCACCGATGACATTGATCGCCCGGATGATGGTCTTGGCGAGGTCGTAGCCGGGCGCCGCCTTGGCCGCGAACACGAAGACGCGCGGCACGATGTCCAAACCGGGATGCTGCAGCAGCCGGCGGTAGAGGGCGATGATATGGAGCAGGTTGAGGTGCTGGCGCTTGTACTCATGGAGCCGCTTGATCTGCACATCGAAGAGCGCGTCAGGCGATACCTCGACGCCGCACTCGGCCTTGATGATGGCGGCCAGGTCCACCTTGTTGGCGCGCTTGATGGCCATGAACTCCTTTTGGAAAGCCGCGTCACCCGCGGCCTTCTCCAGTCCGCGCAGCTGGTCGAGGTCACGCACCCAGGCCTCACTGCCCAGTTTCCTGGTGATCAGGGCCGACAGGCGCGGGTTGCTCTTCAGCAGCCAGCGGCGGGGCGTGATGCCGTTGGTCTTGTTCTGGAATTTGCCCGGGTAGAGCGCGTCGAACTCGGGAAACAGGTCCTGCTTCAGCAACGCGGTGTGCAGCGCGGCCACCCCGTTGACCGAGTGCGAGCCGGCCACGGCGAGGTTGGCCATGCGCACCTGCTTGTGCCCGTTCTCCTCGATGACGGAGCAGATGCGCTTCTTGTTGTTGTCGCCGGGCCACTTGGCCTCCACGGCCTGCATCAGGTGGGCATTGATGTCGTAGATCAGCTGGAGGTGGCGGGGCAGCAGTTTTTCGAAAAGCCCCACGCTCCATTTCTCCAACGCCTCGGGCAGCAGGGTGTGGTTGGTGTAGGCGAAGGTCCGCTCCACGATCCCCCATGCGTCGGCAAACGTCATGTTCTCCTCGTCCACGAGGATGCGGGTAAGTTCCACCACGGCGATGGCCGGGTGCGTGTCGTTGAGCTGCACGGCGACCTTGTCGGCGAAATTGCCCCAGGAGTTGGCCGGATTGCGCAAGTGGCGGCGGATGAGGTCGCGCAACGAGCAGGCGACGAAGAAATACTGCTGCATGAGGCGCAGTTCCTTGCCGTTCTCGGTCTTGTCGTTCGGGTAAAGAACCTTCGAGACGGTCTCGCCGATGGCTTTCTCGCGGACCGCCTCGACGTAACCGCCGCGGTTGAACGCGGCGAGATCGAAGTCCTCGGAGGACTTCGAGGCCCACAGGCGGAGCAGGTTGACCGTGGTGGTGCCGAAACCGGCGGTGGGAATGTCGTGCGGGACGCCGATGATGGTCTTGGTGTCCACCCAGCGCGGGCGGTAGTTGCCGCGGTCGTCGAACACGTTCTCCACCCGGCCGAAGAAACGGACTTCCTGGGTGTATTCCGGACGGACCACCTCCCAGGGGCTGCCGAAGATCATCCAGTTGTCGGGATGCTCGACCTGGTGCCCGTTGACAAAGGCCTGCCGGAACAGCCCAAACTCGTAGTAGATGCCGTAGCCGAGGGACGGATAGTCCAGCGTCGCGAGCGAATCCAGAAAACAGGCGGCCAGGCGGCCGAGACCGCCGTTGCCCAAGCCCATGTCTTCCTCGGCGTCGCGGATATCGTCAAAATTCTGGCCCAGCGACTCCAGCGCCTTGCGCGCGGTGTCGAGCAGGTCGGTGGCGAGCAGGTTGTTGCCGAAGAGCCGCCCCATGAGATATTCGAGCGAGAAATAGTAGATGCGCCGGACGTTCTGGCCGTTGTGCACGGCCTGGGTGGCGATCATGCGCTCATGGATGGTGTCGCGCACCGCCAGGGCCGTGGCGACCCACCAGTCGCGCGGCGTGGCCGATCCCTCATGCCGCGCCAGGGTTGAGATCAGATGACGATGGATGAGGGAACGCAGGATTTCCTCCGGGGAATCCTTCGAGGCGCGTTTGATACTCTTGATGGCTTTGGTGGCGGACATGGGCGGACTGGTATCACAAGGCGTGCCAACGACGCAGGCAAGGCGGGACTGTGACCGTACCACAGGCCAACCCCGACCGGGTTGCGGCCGGGTTCAGCGCTGGAACCGCTTCGCCAGTGCCACCTTCGCAGACCGAGAAAGCAATGGCTGCCTTGCCGATGGCTAACGTTGGAATCGCTTCGCCAATTCGCCCTTGCTGAGCTCGAAATGAGTGGGCCGGCCAGCCGGGCTGGTGTGCGGCTGGGCGCAGGCAAACAGCTGGGCCACGAGCGCCAGCGCCTCACCCTCCCCCATTCTTCCGGGCAGGCGCACCGCCCGTTGTGCGGCCAGCCGCGCCAGCTCCTCGCTGGCCAGGTCCGTCCGTTTGCTGTCAATCCGGCCCTCGCGCATCAAGCCGATGATGTCCCGCAGGAATTCCTCGGCATCCGTGGGTTCCAGCCACACCGGCACCGCCTCGATCCGGAAGAAATTGCGTCCAAACTCCCCGACTTCGAGCCCGTGCCGGTGCAGAAACCTGAGACGCTCGAGCAGCAGGGCACTCGCGATTGCATCCAGTTCGACCGGGACGGCAAACAGCAGCCGCTGGCTGGCCACCTCCCCGATGGCAAACTGGGCCTGCAGGCGCTCAAACCACACCCGCTCGTGCGCCGCCCGCCGATCGAGCACCACCACCCCGCCGGGGGCTTCAAAAAGGGCGTAGTCGCCATGAACGGTGTCGAGGTAGCGCCAGCCCATGAGACGCGAGGCGTCTGATTGTGGACTGCGGGTGGCAGATTGCTGATTGGCTGGCGCAGTGACCGGGACTAACGGACCGGGGGCACGTGCCGGCAGCGGCGTGTACGGCCGAAAGGGCTGTGACATCACGCCGGGGACGGGCTGGTAGGGCGCGGACTCCGTCCGCGCCGCGGGGGCGAAAGGTCACCCCCCCCAACCCATGGGGACCCCCCCGAAAACCGGGACTGTATAGGGGGGGGGTGGCCCCCCCCAACGCAAAGGTACGGGGGGGCAGCCCCCCAACC
>JANMTJ010000334.1:0-12067 GCA_031390295.1 Oleiharenicola sp. | reverse complement strand
GTCGCTCAAGGCGACCGCGTATCCCGCCTCGATGACCCGCTCATGGTCGCTGGGGGCGACGGTCGGAAACAGCAACCGTTCATGATCGGCCACGTGCGGGCTGAAGACGGCCTGGGCCAGTCCGAGATAGGCCACGTCCGCAGGCCGGCCGGGCAGCAGGCCACGCTTGCTCACGCCGGCATCAACGGACCAGGCGATCGTGTTGCGATCAGACGGGGAGATCCCGGCGCGGACAAACAGCCTGGCCCCGGCGTCTGGATTCGCCGCCTGACGGCCGAGGCAGATTTCCAACGCGGCATACAGCCCGTAATTCGATGAGTGTAGTTGCGGTTCGGCGCCGGACAGGGCGTGGGGCCGGCCGGTGGCGTCGTCACGCATGTCGCCAAATGTCGCGGAATGATACCACGCCCCGACCTTGATCTCCGCTCCATCGGCGGGGAAGGCCCACGCGACCTCCCCGATTGTGAAGCAGCTCTGATCGCCGCCCAGATGAAATTGTGTGCCGTGCCGGTTGACCCGCGGATCCCCGGTCGCCGAATCGAATGTGTCCCCATCATACACCCCGATCCGCCACGCACCCCGTTCGCTCCACGCGTGCCCAACCCGAAGACCGAGGGCGGGCACGAAGAAGGCCGGGCCGGTGTTGACGGTGTTGGCCGAGATGAACGCCGGCCAGCCGAAGGCGCTGTTGATGAACTCGGCTCCGCCCTCGGTGGTGGCAAATTCCTCGTCAGCGAGCTGGGCGCCAAGCCGCAACGACCATCCTCCGCGCGCCACCTCCATCCACCAGCCATAGAGCCGTGTGCTGGCGTGGCCCTCCGCGTTGCTGACGGCCAGGAAATCGCCGAGGTAACGCCCGGTCGGGCCGCGTCCGGTCAGGGCCAACGCGCTCACGTGTGTCTCGATCGAAACCCCGGCCGCGTCCGGGTCCCCTGTCCTCCATCCGGCATGAGCCAGCGCCGTGCCGTGCAAAGATTCGCCGCCGCGCGCCCCGCCCAGCAGGCCGACCGAGCCGTCCACCGTCAGATCCAGGCCGGTTCGCATCTCCGCCCGCACCGGCCCGGCACAACCCACGACAAGACCGGCGGTGACCAGCCAGGTGAAGAATCGGCAACGGGGTGACGGCATGTTTTGGCGACAAGCGTGGGCCACATGCCTGAAACCAAGGTGAAGCCAGGCTGAAATATTTTTAAGGGAGTTTGCCCTCGCGTCACCGGACATCGCGGCCTGAATATCCCTACCAGCAACCCCGAAGGCGTATGAAAATCCTTATTGTGGAAGACGAGCGCCGCCATGGAAATTTCATCAAGAAGGTCCTGACGGAGCACAGCTACACCGCCACCTGGGTGCCGACTTGCCGCGAGGCGCGCGACGCGCTTTGCGAATCCGCCTACGATGCGATCATTTTGGATCTGGGACTGCCGGACGGCGACGGGCTGGACCTGCTCACCGAGTGGCGCCGGAGCGGATTCAACGAGCCGGTGCTGATCCTGAGCGCCCGCGACGCCGTGGAGGACCGGATCAAGGGCCTCGACCAGGGGGCCGACGACTATCTGGCGAAACCCTTCTCCATCGAGGAACTGCTGGCCCGCATGCGCTCGCTGCTGCGGCGGCAGGCGGCGGTGAAAGAGACCGTGCTGGAACACGCCGGAATTCGCATGGACCTCCTCGGACGCACGGTCACGCAGGGCGACGTCCCGGTCGAACTGACCAGCCGGGAGTTCGCACTGCTGGAAGTCTTTCTCCAGAATCCCGGACGCATCCTCACCCGCACTCTGATCTCCGAGAAGATCTGGGAATCCCACTACGACGTCGATACCAACCTGCTCGACGTCTACATGAGCAAACTGCGGGGCAAGCTGGAGCGCGGTTCCCCCAAGCCCCCCTTCCGCACCGTGCGCGGGGTCGGATACCAGTTGCTGTGAGATCCCTCGGCGTCCGCCTCGCGTTCTGGTATGCTCTGGCCTCGCTGCTGACGCTGGGCTGCTTTTTCTGGGCGGGCCGTCACCTCGTGGAGCAGCATATGATCCACTCGCTGGACGCGGGCCTCACGGCGGAGTTCGAGCAGGTCAAGCGGCGGGTCGGGCCGGAAGTCAGCTCCCTGGACGCCACGCAGATTCGGCAGCGTCTCACGCCGAACGCGTCAGTCCGCTTCAGTATCGAGATCCATGCGGCCGACAGCAGCCTGCTCTACCGCTCCCGCAATCTGGGCAGTCGCCCCATCCCGACCACTCCCCTGCCGGCAAGCTGGGCGGCGCGGACAGTGAACCGGTTTTTTCAGTTCATGGAAATCGGCTCCCCGCGAACCGCCGCGGGCGCCCGGCGTACCTACGATGCGATCGTCGGTGACCTGGGCGAAATGCATATCGGCGAATTCCAACTGGGCGATTGCACCGTGTTCGTCGGCGTTTCCAAGGAACAGGTGCGCACCCTGGTGGTGGCCTACGACGATGTATTCTATGGCATGGTCGCATTGATGCTGATTGCCAGCAGTGTGATCGGGTTCTTCCTCAGCCATATTCTGCTCCGGCCGCTCCGGCAGATCCAGTCGACAGCCGCCCACATCAGCTCCGACAACCTGAGTGAACGCATTCCGGTATCCGTCGTGAAGGACGAGATGTCCAATCTCGCCCGCCTGCTCAACCAGATGTTCGACCGGCTGGAAGCCGCCTTCAACCAGACCCGACGGTTCACCGCCGAAGCCTCCCACGAACTGAAGACACCCCTGTCGCTCATCCGGCTCCAGGCGGAAAAACTGATCATCGAGGGCGGCCTCAAGCCAACCCAGGAGGAGGCCCTGCAGGTGCAGTTGGAGGAGATCACGCGGCTCAACCAGATCATTGAAGAGCTGTTGTTCCTGTCGCGGGCCGAGGCGCGGGCCATCACCCTTCAGGCCGGCCCGCACGACGTGCGGGCCTACCTGGAGACCTTTGCGGCGGATGCCCGCGTGCTCGCCGAGTCCCGCGGCGTGCATCTCGCGGTGGACCTCCAAGGCGACGGCCCCATGGTGTTTGATGCACGCTGGATCCGGCAGGTGCTGCTCAACGTGACGGCCAACGCCCTCAACTTCACACCCCGGGGCAGCACGATCACGCTGCACTCCAGCCGCACCGACCGCCTCTGGCAGGTTGCCATCGAGGACGAGGGCCCCGGCGTGCCGGCGGACCAGCGCGGGCGGATATTCGAACGCTTCGTGCGGCTCGCTCCCGGCAGCGAGAATGGCGGAAGCGGCCTTGGGTTGGCGATCTCGCGCAGCATCGTGAGCCTGCACCGGGGCCGGATCCGGGCGGAGGAGGCCGGCCACGGCCGCGGGCTGCGCTTGGTCTTTGAGATTCCCGTGAATGCAGTTCCGCCGGCCTAGCAACAGGCCGCTGCGACCCGGTTCAGCGCCCGACGAGGAGGCAGACCGTGAGCAACACCGCGGCCGAACCCAGGGTCCAACTGAGGGTGAATTTCTGGTGGTCCCCCAATTCGACGCCACACAAGCCCACGAGCAGGTAGGTGGAGGGCACCAGCGGGCTGAGCAGATGCACCGGCTGGCCGATCAGCGAGGCTCGCCCGATCTCCACGGCGCTGATACCGTAATGCGATCCCGCCTCCGCCAGGATGGGCACGACGCCGTAATAGAAGGCGTCGTTGGAAATAAAGAAAGTGAACGGCACGCTCAATATCCCCGTGATGACCGCCAGTTGCGGCCCGAGCGCCGGTGGCACCAGGTTCACCACGCTGTGCGCCATGGCATTGATCATCTCCGTCCCGGACAGAATGCCCGTGAAAATCCCCGCGGCAAAGATCACCCCTGCCACGGCGAGGGCGTTGCCGGCATGGGCCGCGACCCGGTCCCGCTGTTCCGCCAGATTGGGGTAATTCATCGCCAGCGCCACCGCGCACGCGATCATGAACAGGATGGGCAGCGGCAGCAGTCCGGCCACCAGCGCCCCCATCAGGGCGAGCGTGAGGGCGAGGTTGAACCAGAACAGCCTCGGGCGGCGTGCCGCCTCGGCCTCGGCCTGGCCCCCGGCCGCCAGGGCAATCACCTCGTCGGCCGAAACCGGCCTCACCCCCAGCCGCGCCCGCTCGCGCAAACCGAGGCGCCAGGCCACGAAAATCACCCAAGCCGCGCCCGCCACCATGGCCGGGATCATCGGTACGAACAACTCGCCCACATCGACCTTCAACGCCGCCGCCGCGCGGGCCGTCGGCCCGCCCCAGGGCAGGATGTTCATGATGCCGCCCGCCTGCATGATGACGCTCGCCAGCACCAGCCGGCTCATGCCCAGGCGCTGATACAGGGGCAGCATCGCCGCGCTGACAATCAGGTAGGTCGTAGAGCCGTCGCCATCAAGCGACACGGTCAGCGCCAGCACCGCGGTGCCGACCACCGTCTTGACCGGATCTCCGTCCACCAGCCGGACCACGACCCGCACCACCGGCTCGAACAATCCGACGTCTATCATGAGCCCGAAATAGATGATGGCGAAGGCCAGCATGATGCCGGTGGGCGCGATGGCGCGCACTCCGTCGAGCATCATTGGGCCAAGCTTGGCCCCGAAACCGCCGCACAGTCCGAAGACGATCGGAATGATGATCAGCGCCGTCAGCACCGACAGCCGCTTGGTCATGATCAGGGTCATGAAGACTATGATCATCCCAAAGGCCAGGAGGGTGAGCAGATGAGGGGACATCGGTACGGTTGCGGCCTCAGACACCGCCGGGCGCGCGTTTCATCTGCCCCGGGCTTGGCACCGGGACGGCCGCCGGCCGGCGGAATTTGCGCTGCAGGAAGCTCGCCGCACCAGTATAAACCAGCAACGGAACGGACAGCGCGCCGAGGGACAGGATCACCTGCGCCACCCATCCGCCAATCTGCCCGGTGTGTAGCGAAAGCATCCAGTAGTAGAGCCGGAAGCCAACGCCGGCCTCGGCGTAAGGCGTATAACGCACCACCGCGCCGTCCGCCGCGTTGAACCACGCATACGAACGGGCGTTGACGTGCGGGGCATCGGCGGCGATGGCGTAGGTCTTCACCAGCCCCCTTTTCGGCAGGGGAATGTAGAAATCGTGTGCCGCCGGCATCAATGAAGCCAGCTGCCGGGCAATGACATCAAACCCCACGAAGGATTTCCCGCCGGGGCTGGCGGCCGGGGGCGGCGTTTCCGCGGCGATGAACGACCTTTGCAACCACTTCAGTGCGATGGGCGCGCCGGTGACCGCGCTCACCAGCACGATCACCGCGACATAGATGCTCAGGGTCTTGTGCAGGCCGAGGTTCCACGGCCGGCCGGTGAGTTTCCAGTTGAGCGTGAGCCCGGCCTTCAACGCCCGTCGTGACACCGGCCACCACACGACCACGCCGGTCAGGATGACCAAGATGAACCCGAGCGCCACGGTGCCGACGATGGGCTCGCCGAGGGCCGGACGGAGCCGGAGATATTTGTGCAACCCCTCCACCCAGCCCAGCTCATCGCCAAACCGGGGTCGGAGGCCCAGCACAGTGCCGTCATGGGGGTTGAGGTGGACATAGATGTCATCCGTGAACCCGATCATCACCGGCGCATCCGCCTCGGCCGATGCGCGCAGGTGTTCGAGTTCCGCCCCCGGTCGCGCCGCCTGGGCCCGCGCCGCGAGCTCCGCATAGGAAAGCCGCGGCCCGCCCGGAGCGACCACGTATAGCTGCCGGTTGAACACCCGGTCCAGTGGGGTCCGCCACGCCAGGATGGCCCCGCTGATCCCCTGCACTCCCAGGACGAGGCCGATGATGAGCCCGGCCCAGAGGTGGACCTGAAGTGCGGCCTTGCGAAAGGTGATCTTCATGCGGTTAACCCCCCGCCTCCGCCGGGGCCGGAGGCCCGGCGACCAACGGGGATCGGAGCATTATCGCGCCCGCCTTCGTGCGGTCAAACTCCCCGTCCCACCGGGCCAGCACGAGCGTGGCCACGGTGTTGCCGATGAAGTTTGTGATGGCGCGCGCCTCGGACATGAAGCGGTCCACCCCGAGGATGAGCGCCATGCCCGTCACCGGCACCTTGCCGGTCGCCGCCAGCGTCGCGGCCAGCACGATGAAACCGCTGCCGGTGACGCCGGCGGCGCCCTTCGAGGTGACCAGCAGCACCAGCAGCAGCCCAATCTGCCCGCCGAGGGGCAGCACGGTGTCCGTCGCCTGCGCGATGAACAGTGCTGCCATCGTCAGGTAGATGCAGGTCCCGTCGAGGTTGAACGAATACCCGGCGGGCACCACCAGCCCCACCACCGACCGGGCGCACCCGATGCGCTCCAGTTTGTCCATCAACCCCGGCAGCGCGACCTCGGACGAGGAGGTGCCGATGACGATGAGGAGCTCCTCCTTCACGTAGCGGATGATTTTCCAAAGACTGAAGCCGCCCAAGCGGGCGATGCCACCGAGCACGACGACGATGAACACGCCGCACGTCAGGTAGACGCACGCCATCAGCTTCGCGAGTGCGGCGAGCGACCCCAGGCCATACTTTCCGACCGTGAAGGCCATGGCGCCGAACGCCGCGACCGGGGCCAGCCGGGTTACCAGGGAAACGATGCTGAAAAACATGCGCGCCAGCTCGTGCAGCAGGTTGGCGACCGGCCGGCCGTGCTCCCCGAGGCGGGCCAGGGCGAAACCGGACAGCAGGGCGACCACCAGCACCTGCAGAATGTCGCCCTCGACGAACGCACCGGCGAAAGTGTTGGGGATGAGATGCAGGAGGAAGTCCACCGTCCCCAGGGAACCGGCCGCCCCGACGTAGGGCGCCACCGCCCTGGCATCAAGCGTGGCGACGGTGGCATGGACACCCTCGCCCGGGGTGAAGATGTTCGCCACGAGCAACCCGATGATCAGGGCCAGCGTGGTGACGGCCTCGAAGTAGATAAGCGCCTTCATCCCCACCCGACCGACCTTCTTCATGTCGCCCATGCCCGCGATCCCAGCCACCACCGTGGTGAAGATGATGGGGGCGATCAGCATCTTGATCAGCTTGATGAATCCGTCCCCGAGCGGCTTGAGCGGCACGGCCCAGTCCGGGACGAAGACCCCCAACAGCACGCCCAGCACGATGGCGACGAGCACCTGGACGTAGAGGCTGGAGAAAAATCCTTTCATGACTGTGGCCCGCCCCATCCGGGCAACCTGCCCCACCGGCGGTGGCGGGCAGCGGCGCCTAGAAGTTTGCGCGCAGGGTCAGCGTGACGGTACGCGGTGCGCCCGGGACCAGTCCCCGCCGGTTGACCGAGGAGCTGGCGATATACTTTCGATCCAGGGCGTTGGCCACGTTGACCGCAAAGTTGTAGCGGTTCCATTGATAGTAGATCGCGGAGTCCACCAGGGTGATGCTCGGCAGGATGATCGGGGCCAGTGAGGTGGGCCGGCTGCCCTGATACGTGACGCCCAACCCGACGCCGAGGCCGCGCAATGCGCCAGCGGGCACGTTGTAGCGCGTCCAGAAATTGGCCGTGGTGCGCGGCGAGTCGAGGATGCGCGAGTCCACGAGCGCGGGCGTGGTCGACGCCGTGATGGTGGCCTGCCCGTAGGAGGCACCGGCCTGCATCTGCCAGTGGGGCACGGGCAGCCAGGCGGCCTGGAGCTCGATACCCTTGCTCCGCTCTCCACCGTTGAGCTGGCTGATGGGATTGCCCGCGGGGGTGAAGGTGCCCGTGGTCTGGAGCACGTTCTTTTTCTTGATATCGTAGAGGGAGATCGTGGCGTTCAATTTGCCGTCCAGAAACTCCGCCTTGCTGCCGAGCTCGATCTGGCTTGCGGTCTCAGGATCGAATCCGCTCCGGTCGTTGGCATCGAAGGCGGTCAGGGAATTCGGGATGAACGATTCGCTGTAGCTGGCGTAGACGGAAAGCTGGCCGGATACCAGATACAGGAGCCCGGCGCTCGGCACCTGGCTGGAGGCGTTGCCGTCGGAGGCCACGCCGTTGGTCCGGTTGACGGTGTGGCCATCCTGTTTCTCGTAGCGCAGGCCGAAGGAGGGGCGCCAGTGATCGCCGATCGTGAGGTGGTCGGAGAAATAGCCGCTGAGGTTCTCGTAGTCGGTGTTGGTGGTTTGCGCGCCGGTGCCGTCCGCCGGATAAGCCACGGGCGCGGGTGTGGCATAGACCCCGATGACCGCCACGTTGGGGCCCTGCGCCGCGCGAATGGTGTTCTGCTCGTCGAGATCGTAACTCGCGCCGAACAACACGGTGTGTTTAACCTTCCCGGTGGTGAAGTCGCCGTAGAGGTTGGCATCATAGAAATCAACCGTGTTGTTCCGCCCCGGGAGGAAATGCCGGTACGCCCGCCGGTAGGTGGAGGTTTCCACCGGTGTCCGGCTGGTGAGCAGGTTGAAATCCAGTTGCCGCCGGCCGTTCTCGTTGACCGCCATGCGGGAGGCAAACCGCAGGACCCAGCCGTTGCTCAGGTTGTGCCGGAAGCTGGTGGCCAGGGCCTCGCCTTCGTCCCGCTCGTAATCCGTGGGGTTGTTGTAGTTGGTGTCGAACGCCGGCAGATTCGCCAGGTCGTTGAACGGCACCACGAGCCCCACGTAATCGGCCAGGCGCTTCTCCTTGATCATCTCCGCCTGGAAGGTGAGCGAGGTGTCGTTGTTCCAACGGTAGGTCAGCGAGGGATAGATGTAGAAATTCGTGTAGAAATTATTCCGGCGGAAGGAATCCCGGTCCTCCCCTTTCACGATCAGGCGGTAGAGCCAGTGCTTGTCCTTGTCGATGGGTCCGGTGGTGTCGAGGGTGCCGCTGTAGGAGAATTTGTCGCCGAATGAGCTGATATCGCCGGCGTAGGTCGAAAACGTTCCGGTGACGGTCGTGCTCCGTTTCTCTTTCGGCACCTTGGTCACGAGGTTGATCATGCCGCCGGGATTGATCAGCCCGTAAAGCATCGAGGCCGGGCCCTTGAGCACCTCGACCCGCTCGATGTTGGAGGTGTTCGGCGAGCCGAAGCGTGTCGTCAACCCCGGCAGGCCGTCCACCTGCAGGTTGTGGAGGTTGAGCCCCGCGCCGTTGGAGGTGAACCCGCGCAGGTTGAAATCCGTCGCGCCGGTCGCCACGCGCGTCATCCCGACGACGTAGCCGTAGACGTCATCCAGATTCTGAGCCAGGGAGTCGCTCAGGAAACTGGCGTTGAGCACCTGCACCGTGTTGGGCGCCTCCATCATGTTCAGGGGGATCTTGCTGCCCGCGGAGGTCGTGCTCTCGACATATTTGCCGATCGCCGTGGTGACGGTGAAGGTCTCCAACTGCACCACCTTGTCGTCCGCGGTCGGCACCGCGGTCTGGGCTTGGAGGGTGGCCGACAGGAGAAAGCAGCAAGCCAGCCAAGAATGCGCTGGCCGGTGCGCGGGAGTAGGAACGGTTTTCATGGGATAGCAGCTTGATCGGGGTGAGGTGACCTGCGGGGTGGCAGGTGGGGTATGGCGGCTACTTTGGCAGACTAAGCTAAAGCCAACCTAAAGGCCGACTGAAAATATATTCAGGAATCACGGCGTCAGGAAGGCTTTGCCGCCCCGGCTGGCGGCCGCGAGACCAGCGCGCCGACCAGCAAGGCGAGCACGGCCAGGGTGGCCAGGACGAACGCGCCGGACGTGGGCATGGCCAGCCATTTCAAGGATTCCTTCGCCGCACCGGTCGAACCGAGCCCGGGTGCCCGGAAGCCGGCCCACATCCAGTAGAGCGAATAGCCCAATCCGCCGAACCCGAGCGCGAGCCCGAGCAGAAGCGAGGTCAGCCGGGCCGGGCCGAGCAGACCGACCGCCATCATCAGCGCAAAGGCCGTGGTGCCCATGCCACCGGCGTGCAGGTGGGCGCGTTTCATGTAGTTCCAGGAATTATCCAGCACGACCTTGATGGCGGCGTCATCATTCTTGTAGACGCTTTCCCTGACCGCCAGCGCCGAGGCCTTGAGCCGGTCCTTGATGGCCTGTTCGTTGACGCCGAAGAATATGCCCATGCCCTGGCCGTAGAGAATCGTCAGGAGGGCGAGCAGCAGTCCCGTCAGGATGCTGCGTATGGGGGTGGACAGGGGGAGGTTGTTGTTCATCGTGGATTTAGGATTGAGGAAAGACTCTTCAGCCATGCAGGATCACGGGGCGGACGATGCGTTCAGGGCAAAGCGGAAATTTCAATCGCTTCGGCCACGAACAGGCTGAGTTCCTTGCGCAAATCGCTTTTGTCCCGGCTCCATTCCGCCCAGGCCGGATCCGTCGCCGCGAGCTGCGCCCGGACGGCTTTCTTGACCTCGTCCCGGCGTGCCAAGGCCGCGAGGTCGGCGTATTCGAGAACGAGCATCGCATCCCACGGGTCGTGCAAGGGGGCCTGGTTCGCCAGCATGGTGAAGCCGGTCAACACCCCGGCGTCGATCCACCCGCGCATCTGTGGCTCGACATAGCCGCGTGCATAATCGCGGTATTTAGCCATGTCGGTCAGCACCGCGTAAAAGGCCACGAGGCAGACGCTCTTTCCCGGCTCCCGCCGAGCGGCGGCGCCACGGGCGATTCCTTCCGCAAGGTGGGCGCTCACCGGAGCGGCGAGTTGCAAGGCTTCGGGTGTGAGTCCGCCCGGGTATTCCCTCTCCAACCGCATCCAACGCCCGCTGTCCGTGTAACGGGCGAAATCCAGCAGCACCAGCGCATCGACCGGGGCATTGCCCGCCAGCGGGCTGAACAGGATCCGGATTTCGGCAAACACCCCTTCGGCCCGCCAGCGGGCGAACTGGGCGGCACCCTTTGTCTCCAGCCAGGTGCGGAACGCCACCCGGGTTTCGGGTCTGGCCCGGTAGGCGATGACCAGGCTGATGGGGCCATCGGAGTTGGCGATGCCGGACAGGGACAACCCGGCGAAGAAAAGCACCACGACAAGAATCCGGAGGCTCATCGCCAGGATCGGGTTGCGGGCGGTCAGCGGACGGCCTCGCCGCCATAGGGACCGAACCACTTCTGGAAGAGCCGGTCGTATTCCCCGCTGTCGCGGAACGACTTTAAAAATCCGTTCAGACTGGACTGCAATTCCGGATCACCCTTCCGCAAGAAAATGTGGTAGGGCTTGGTCGTGAAGCGGCCGACCACCGTGTAGCCGGCATCCTGGCTCGCGGCCCGGAACAGGTGGGTCACCACCTGGGTGAAAACGTCGGCGCGGCCCTCTTTGAGTGTCTTCAGCGCCTCGGCGGTCGATCCGTGCTCGAGGAAGACGGCGTCCGGCGCCCGGGCCTTGAGCAGGGCGATGTCTTCGTTGGCCTTCACGTAGGCGACGCGCGTCCCGGCCTTGATGTCGTCGATGCCGCGGATCGGGCTGCCCTTTTTCACGAGCAAGCCGGAACCCGACCGGAACGTCTCGTCCGTCCGGTCCGCCAGCCGCTCCTTTTCCTCGCTGGTCGGGATGGTATCGATCAGCACGTCCACTTCGCCACTCGCCAGCTTGGCGAAACGGTTCTCGTCCGTCGTGACATGAAACTCGACCTTGTTTTCATCACCCAGCACCTGCTTGGCCAGCGCCCGCGACAGATCGGCGAAGAAACCCTCGTTGCGGCCCGTGGCCGAATCCTTGCTGTTGAAGATGGGGAACACCTGCTTGTTGCCGACGATGAGCCGGTCGCGCTGGCGGATGGCTGCAAGGGTGCCGGTCTCGGCGCCACGGCCGGATGGAGACACCAGTCCGAACACCAGACCGGTTGCAGCAAGACACAGGGAGTAACGAAGGGGTGAATGCATTCTCATGGGGTTGGATGAATTAACATATCCTGCCTCCGCCGGCTTAACGCTGGCTGAAAGCTGTCTGAATTTATGTTCATTTTCACCCCTGGCACCAGAAAACATCGGGCGCAGATGCCGATGCGATCCGCGAAGGCCCCCGCCTCATTTCAACGGCTCGACGGGCACAGTCATGTCGCCGATGGCGCAAGGCACCGAAGCCCTGAGGGCATCCATCTCCGCGTGGGAGATGTTGTTGCTTTCGCGCACGGTCAAGCCGCCGTCCACCCGCACCTGGATGTCCCCGAGGTGACTCAGGCGCTCTTGCACACGGGTTGCTCGCCGTCATGTTGGCAGGCATGAACAAGCTGTGCATC
>JANMTJ010000299.1:0-2259 GCA_031390295.1 Oleiharenicola sp. | reverse complement strand
CCTGGCCAGGAAGCTGCCGCGCTATCCGCACTTGCCGGTGACCTTGATCGGGCGGCTGGCGGTGCACGAGCGACTGAAGGGACAGGGCTGCGGTGCCTTGCTTCTGATGGACGCCTTGCACCGCAGCCTGATGCACGCAGCCGAAGTCGCGGCAATGGCCGTGGTGGTGGACGCGAAGGACGAAGCGGCGGCCAAGTTCTACCGACACTTCAGCTTTCTGCCGATGCAGCGGGACGCGAGGCGCCTGTACCTGCCGATGAAGACGGTAGCGGCGGTACTGATCGATGAAATTCGGCCGATCGGTTGACTCCGGGGACAAAGATGGCATCGTCTGGAAGCTTGAGATGCCACTGCCAGCGCGGCTGTTTAGGACGTTCAGTGTGCTGCGCGGGGTGTAGCTGCTGAGCTGAAAGACGCGAGCGCTCCCTCAGCCCGCCGTGAGCGCCACCGCCTGCTTCGGAAACGCCTTGAGCAGCTTGCGGTCCATCGTCACCAGCTTCACGCCCAGGCGCAGGGCAAGCGCGGTGAACTCGCAGTCGCAGGCCGAGCAGTCGCTGTCGCGCACGAGTTCGAGCACATCCCTGGAGTCGACTTCGTGCTCGTTCCCGTGCGCCGCCTCTGCGGCACCAGAAAGCAGCATCATGTGATGCTATATTTGATGTCAGTGTCAGGAGGCCAGAACATGCGCACGACGGTCAATATCGATGACGAGTTGCTTGCGAAAGCAACCAAGCTGGCGGGGCCGATGGATCGGACAACCATGCTGAGCGAGGGACTCAAGGCATTCATCGAGCGTGAAAGTGCCAGGCGTCTGGCCCGGCTGGGAGGTACGCAGCCCAAATTGCAGGCCGCGCCGCGCCGACGTCAGGGGGGCCCGGCTTGATCCTGGTCGACACGTCGGTGTGGGTCGATCACCTGCGCCGCGGCGATGCGCAGCTTGCCGACCTGCTGGAACGAACGGATGTGCTCATGCATCCGTTCGTGATCGGCGAGATGGCCTGCGGAAGTTTGCGCGATCGCGCGTCGATCCTGGGCCTGCTTCAGGATCTGCCGGCCGCTGCGGTGGCCGAGGGTGGGGAAGTTCTGGGGTTTGTCGAACACCACGCCCTGCACGGCAAGGGCATCGGGTACATCGATGTTCATCTTCTGGCCTCGGTGGCATTGACCGAGGGAGCGAAACTCTGGACGCGCGACAAGAAGTTGCGCATGGTGGCACAGGCGCTCGGCTGCGCATTTCAAGACTCCACGGCTCATTGAGCCTTCGCTCGCAGTCGTTCGCAATCGTCAGCCGTCGCCGCCGAACCTGGCGGTGCAAAATCAGCACCCGAACCCCGCGCCCGACCCCGAAACATGATCGACAAAATCCTCACCAGTTGCGAAGCGGCCCTCGCCGACGTGCCCGATGGGGCAACGGTGATGATCGGCGGCTTCGGCACCGCCGGCCTGCCGAACGAACTGATCGAGGCCCTGCTCGCGCAGGGCGCGCGCGGGCTGACCATCGTCAACAACAACGCCGGCAACGGCGACACCGGCCTGGCGGCGCTGCTGGCGGCCAAGCGGGTGCGCAAGATCATCTGCTCCTTCCCGCGCCAGGCCGACAGCCATCATTTCGACGCGCTGTACCGCGCCGGCCAGATCGAGCTCGAACTCGTGCCGCAGGGCAACCTGGCCGAGCGCATCCGGGCCGCGGGCGCCGGCATCGGCGGCTTCTTCACCCCCACCGGCTACGGCACCGAGCTGGCCAAGGGCAAGGAGACGCGGATCATCGACGGCCGCGGCTACGTGCTCGAAGCGCCGATCCATGCCGACTTCGCGCTGATCAAGGCCGAGCGCGGCGACCGCTGGGGCAACCTGACGTACCGCATGACGGCGCGCAATTTCGGCCCGGTGATGGCGATGGCGGCCAAGGTCACCGTCGCCACGGTGCACGAGATTGTCGAGCTCGGCAGCCTCGACCCCGAGTCGGTGGTCACGCCCGGGCTGTTCGTGCAGCGCGTGGTCAAGGTGCCGCGCCAGACCACGTCGGCCGGCGGCTTCAAGCAGGTGGCATGACGATGAACAAATGGACACGAGAACAGATGGCGCAACGCGTGGCGCGCGACATCCACGACGGCGCGATCGTGAATCTCGGCATCGGCCTGCCGACCCTGGTGGCGAACCACATCCCGGCCGATCGCGAAATCATTCTGCACAGCGAGAACGGCGTCATCGGCATGGGCCCGGCGCCGGCCAAGGGCGAGGAAGACTACGACCTGATCA
>JANMTJ010000223.1:0-8679 GCA_031390295.1 Oleiharenicola sp. | reverse complement strand
GCCACGGCCGCCCGGGAATCGTCCAGCGCATTCCACCCGTCGCCGCGGGAACAGCTCTCGCTCAACGACGACTGGCGCTTTCAGAAGGACGATCCTACGGGCAAAACCGTCAATCTGCTCTACGATGTGCGGCCTGAGGTGAGGGGCGCCCGGGACGACACGGCGGCCGACGCCCGGCCCGAGGCGGCCGCGGCCTTGGCCGCGACCAACCAGGCGGTGCTCAAGGCGTGGATTTTGCCGACGGGCAATGCGTTCATCAAGGACCCCGCGCGCCGTTTCGTGCGCCCGCCGGGTGATCCCGGCGGCGACGTCGCCTACGTCCGGCAGGATTTCGACGACCGCGGCTGGCAACACGTCGACTTGCCGCATGACTGGGCGATCGCGGGTCCCTTCATCGTCAAGGGGGACCATGGCGGCATGGGCCGCTTGCCGAGCTGGGGCATTGGTTGGTATCGGAAAAAACTGGTCCTGCCGGCAAGTGACGCGGGGAAATCCGTCTTCCTGGAGATCGACGGAGCGATGTCTTACGCCACCGTGTGGCTGAACGGCCATCTCGTCGGCGGCTGGCCTTATGGCTACTCCTCCTGGCAGGTTGACCTGACGCCGCATCTGCATTTCGGTGGGGAGAACCAACTGGCGATCCGCCTCGATAACCCACCGAGTTCCTCGCGCTGGTATCCCGGCGGCGGCATCTACCGCAACGTCTGGCTCACGAAAACCCAGCCGGTCCACCTCGGCCAGTGGGGGTCGCACGTGCTGACCCGCGATGTCTCCACCACGTCGGCCACCATCGACCTGGCGTTGACCATTGCCAATGATTCGAAGACCGCGGCGACCGTCAAAGTCGCCACGCAGATCTACGCGCTCGACGCGGATGGCGACAGGACCGGCGAAGCGGTCGCCTCGATCAAGCCACAGGAAGTCACCGTCACCGCGCAAGCCAGCGTGCTGACCAACGGCTCCATCACGCTCGCTGAGCCCAAACTCTGGGGTCCGCCCCCAACGCAGACCCCGAACCGCTACGTCGCGGTGACGACCGTCTGGCTGGCCGGCCGGCCGGTTGACTCCTATGAGACCCGCTTCGGCATCCGCACGGTACGCTTTGATTCCAACCATGGGCTGCTCATCAACGGCGAGCCTATCGCTCTCCGAGGCGTCAACAACCACCACGACCTCGGCGCGCTGGGTGCAGCGTTCAATGTGCGCGCCGCGCAACGCCAGCTGGAGATGCTACGCGAGATGGGCTGCAACGCGCTCCGCATGAGCCACAATCCGCCCGCGCCCGAGTTGCTCGAATTGGCCGACCAGATGGGCTTCCTGGTGATGGATGAGGCATTCGATGTCTGGGAACGGAAAAAGACCCCGCTCGACTTTCACCTGATCTTCCCGGAGTGGCACGAGCAGGATCTGCGCGCGCTGGTCCGTCGCGACCGCAACCATCCATCGGTGATCCTCTGGAGCGTCGGCAACGAGGTCGGCGAGCAGTACACCGAGGCCGCCGGCGCCGCGATCGCCCGGCGGTTGATCGACATCGTCCGGGAGGAGGATCCCACGCGGCTCGTGACCTGCGCGATGAACTGGGCCAAGCCGGACATGCCATTGCCCGCGGTCCTCGACGTGATCAGCCTGAACTATCAGGGCGAAGGCATTAGGCAGGACCCGGAATTCGAGGGGACGGAGCGCATCCGCACGGTCCCGCAATATGACGCTTACCGGGCAAAATTCCCGTCGAAGCCCATTCTTACCAGCGAAAGCGCCTCGGCCTTCAGCACCCGCGGCACCTATCTGTTTCCCGTGTCGAAAGAGCTTAGCGCCCCGGTGCGGGACGGCCGCGGCGGCGATTCAAAGAACCATTATGTGACCGCCTACGAGCTTCACGCCGTCGATTTCGGTTCTTCGGTGGACAAGGTGTTCGGTTCCCTCGCGCGGCATCCGTTCGTGGCCGGCGAGTTTGTCTGGACCGGCTGGGATCATCTGGGCGAGCCGACGCCGTATTACACCTCCCGCAGTTCCTACTCCGGGATCATCGACCTGGCCGGGTTCAAGAAGGACCGGTTCTACCTCTATCAGGCACACTGGCGGCCGGATCTGCCGCTGGCGCACCTTTTGCCGCACTGGACCTGGCCGGAGCGCGTCGGGCAGGTGACCCCGGTGCACGTGTTCACCTCGGGTGACGAGGCCGAGCTGTTCCTCAACGGCCGGTCGCTCGGCCGGAAGACCAAGGGGGCGTTTGATTACCGGTTGCGGTGGAACGATGTCGTGTACGAGCCCGGCAAGCTTGAGGTCGTGGCCTATAAGAACGGCCGGAAGTGGGCCACGGATACGGTGAAAACCACACAGGCACCGGCCGCGCTGGACCTGACCCCCGACCGGTCGACGATCCGCGCTGACGGCCGCGACCTGTCATTCGTCACCGTGCGCATCACCGACGCGAGCGGTCTGACTGCTCCGCGCGCCGACAATCCGCTCAAGTTCAAGATCGAGGGTCCGGGCGAAATTGTAGCCACAGACAACGGCGACCAAACCAGTTTCGAGCCGTTCCAGTCGCCGGAGCGCAAGGCGTTCAACGGCCTATGTCTCGTCATCGTGCGCGGGAAACCGGGACAACCGGGCAGATTGCAGCTCACCGCCTCCAGCGACGGGCTCAACGCTGGCACTGCGAACATCACGACAACGAGCGCATTAACCTCAGTCGCACGATCGTCTGCCCCATGAAATTATTCCTTTCACTCCTGTTGGTCCCACTTTCCGGCCTGCTCCTTTCCGTTCCTCTCCGGGCCGAGCAACTCGTAACCGACACCTCAATCGACGCGGGATTCGCCTTGGTGGGCAAGGAAGGTGCCGCGCCGATCTGGGCCGACCCAGCTGACTGGCCGGGTGTGCTGCGCGCGGCACGGGATTTTCAGGCCGACATTGAGCGCGTCACCGGACGCAAGCCGGATTTCGCCACCGGCCGCCCCGCGGCGGCGCCCGCGGCTGTTCTCATCGGTACGCTGGGACGGAGCGCGCTGATCGACAGCTTGGTCACCGCCGGCAAGTTGACCGTGGATGACATTCGCGGCAAATGGGAGGCCTTTGTCATTGCGACGGTCGAACACCCGCTGCCGGGTGTGGACCGGGCCCTCGTCATCGCCGGCAGCGACAAGCGCGGTACGATCTACGGCATCTACGAGATTTCGCAGCAAATTGGCGTGTCACCCTGGTACTGGTGGGCCGATGTCCCGGCCGCGCATCGTGACACCCTGTTCATCAAGCCGGTGCGCCTGGTCGAGGATGGCCCTTCGGTAAGATACCGTGGCATTTTCCTGAATGACGAGGCCCCGGACCTGACCAACTGGGTCCGGGCGAAGTTCGGCAACGTGACCCCGCAGGCCAACCCCAACGCACCGGCCAACGTCGCCAACTACGGCCGCGAGTTCTATTCCCGGTTGTTCGAAGTGATGCTGCGGCTGCGGGCCAACTACCTCTGGCCGGCCATGTGGAACAACGCCTTCAACGAGGACGACCCGGAGAACGCGCGGCTGGCCGACGAATACGGGATCGTGATGGGAACCTCACACCAGGAGCCGATGCTGCGCGCCCAGAAGGAGTGGGATTGGCGGTACCAGAAGTCGATCGGGACCTGGAATTACGCCAAGCACCCCGAGGTGCTGGAAAACTTCTGGCGCGAGGGCATCCGGCGCAACAAGGACTACGAAAGCATCATCACCATGGGTCTGCGGGGCGCCAACGACACCGAGATGGCGCCGGGCGGACCCGAGGCCAACCGCGCCTTGCTGGAGAAGATTGTTGGGGTCCAGCGCAACATCCTCCGGGCGGAAGTGAATCCCGATATCACCCAAGTACCCCAGATGTGGTGCCTCTACAAGGAGGTGCAGGAGTTCTACGAGCACGGCATGCGGGCGCCGGATGACGTGACCTTGCTGTGGGCGGAGGACAACTGGGGCAACCTCCGCCGCCTGCCGACGGCGGCCGAGCGTCACCGCCCTGGCGGCGCGGGCATCTATTATCATTTCGACTATCATGGCGGGCCGCGCAGCTACCAATGGCTCAACACGAGCCCGATTCCCAAGATCTGGGAGCAGATGTCACTGGCGAAACGATACGGTGCCGACCGCATCTGGATCGTGAACGTGGGTCATTTCAAGGGCTACGAATTCCCGCTCGAATATTTCCTGGGGTTCGCCTGGGACACGGAGCGCTGGACCAACGGGAAACTCGGTGACTTCACCCGGGCGTGGGCGGCGCGTGAGTTCGGCGCCGCGTGGGCCGGCGACATTGCCGACCTCATGACGAAGTACACCAAGTACAACGGCCGGCGCAAACCGGAGATGCTCGCCCCGAACACCTACAGCCTGACCGATTACCGGGAGGCGGAGACCGTCGTGGCGGATTACCGGACGCTCGCGCTCAAGGCGGAGGAAATTGCCCGGGCCCTGCCGGCAGCCCGGCAGGACGCCTACCATCAGCTGGTGCTGTTCCCCGTGAAGGCGAGTGTCCTCGTGAACGAACTCTATCTCGCGGCCGGCCGCAACGCGCTTTATGCGCGGCAAGGCCGGGCGAGTGCCGGCGCGCAGGCGGGGGAGGTGCGGCGTCTCTTCGACGAATACCTGAAGATGGTGGAACACTATCACACGGCCTTTGCCGGCGGCAAATGGGCGCATTTCATGGACCAGCCCGTACTGGGTTACACTACATGGCGCGATCCGCCGAAGAACAATCTCGACCACTTGAAACTTCTGGAACCGGTCGTGCCGGAAGCGGCGGGGCTCGGGGTAGCCGTTGAGGGTTCGGCCGAGGCTGCCGGAGCAGAGGCGGGTTTGCCGCGGTTCGATACGATCAATCGCCAGCGTTACTACGTCGACGTTTTCAACCGGGGCAGCGCGCCACTCGAATTTACCGTAAAGAGTGTCACACCTTGGGTGATCATCGACTCGCCGAAAAATCCCGCCCCGGGAGATACCCGGATAGAGGTCACCATGGATTGGAAATTGGTGCCGTCCGGTGTGACCAAGGCCAGTTTTGAAATCATCGGAGCCGGCTCACGAGTCACGGTGAATATGGAGGTGTTCAACCCGCCCGGCCTCACCCGCGACAACCTGAAGGGTTTCGTTGAAGGGCAGGGGGTAGTCTCCATCGAGCCCGAACACTTCACACGGCACACCGCGGCCGGCGCGGCCCAGTGGGTGAAGGTGGAGGACTACGGCCGCACGCTTTCCGGCATGCGGGCGGAAGCCCCGGTGGATGCCCCCAGCGCGACGCCGGGCCGGGACTCCCCGTGTCTGGAATACCGGATGTATCTGTTCACCCCGGGTCCGGTCGAAGTGACCGCAATCACCGCGCCGACGTTGAATTTCGTGCCTGATCGTGGTGTGCGCTATGCGGTGTCCTTTGACGACGAAGCCCCGCAGGTCGTGACGCTGGTGCCGCAGGGTTACCAGGCCCAGAACCGCAATCCGGCCTGGGAGAAATCCGTGGGTGACAACGCGCACTACGGCCGGTCGAAGCATGCGGTCATGCGGCCCGGCTACCACACCCTCAAGGTCTGGATGGTCGATCCCGCCGTCGTGATGCAAAAACTCATCGTGGATCTGGGCGGACAGAAGCCGAGCTACCTTGGACCGCCGGAAAGCCTGCGAGGCAATTGAATCAGATTGCCCGCTGCGCTCGCCCCGAATTCCGCCAACTTTCCCCCCGCCCATTCCCCGATGAAGCCGACCATGAAACAAATGACCCACCTCCTCCTGGCCGCCCTCCTCGTATCCGTGTTGCCGGCCCAGACTCCCCCTGCGCCACCCCGTTCCGCTAGTCCGGTTCCGCCTTGGCAATTGAGTCCGGAGGAACGGCAGCGTCTGCAGAAACTGACGCAAGAGGACCACGCGGACGTGCTGAGGCAACTTGATATCACGAAGCTCCGTCCTGGCCGCAATCCCAACCCCGGCTCGACCAACCTGCCCAACTATGACCAAGCCCTCGCCAATCCTTTTCCGGATTGGCCCGAAGTGCTGGTCCTGAAGAACGGCGAAAAGGTCACCACGCCGGAAATGTGGTGGCAGAAACGCCGGCCCGAGATTGCCGAGGATTTTGAGCGCGAGGTCATCGGTCGCGTGCCGGGCAATGTCCCGAAGGTCACTTGGGAAGTGGTTCGGACCGTCGACACGAAGGTGGGCGGGGTGCCCGTGGTGGCTCGCGAGATGGTCGGCCACGTGGACAACTCCGCCTATCCTGACCTCTCCGTGGACCTCAAGATGGCGGTGGTGTTGCCCGCCGGCGGGAACCAGCCCGTGCCGGTCCTCATGATGTTCGGCTGGGGCAACATGCCGGATGAGCCGGTTCCGCGTTTTCCCGGCGCGACCGAACCGGCGGCACCACCCTCGACTGACCAGCTCATCGCCGCGGGCTGGGGCTACGTTTCGCTCAGCACGGCCAGCATCCAGGCCGACAACGGGGCCGGGCTCACGGCCGGCATCATCGGCCTGACCAACCAGGGCCGGCGTCGCCCGCCCGAGCAATGGGGTGCCTTGCGGGCCTGGGGCTGGGGTGCGGCCCGGGCGCTCGACTATCTGGAAACCCTGCCGGCTGTGGATGCCAGGAAGGTCGGCATCGAGGGCGTGTCCCGCTACGGCAAGGCCGCCCTGGTGACGATGGCCTTCGAGGCGCGCTTCGCGGTCGCGCTGGTCGGCTCGTCGGGCGAGGGCGGCGTGAAGCCGCATCGCCGCGATTTCGGCGAATCGGTTGAAAATCTCACGAGTTCTGGCGCTTACCACTGGATGGCCGGCAACTTCCTGAAATACGGCGCAGCCGAATCCGCGTTTGGCGCCAAGAATGCCGGGGACATTCCGGTGGACGCTCACGAACTCATCGCGCTTTGCGCGCCGCGCCCGACGTTCATCAGCTACGGCATTCCGGAGAAGGGCGATGCCAACTGGCTCGACCAGCAGGGCAGCTTCATGGCCACGGTGGCGGCCGGACCCGTTTTCCGGCTGCTGGGCGTCCGCGATCTTGGCGCGAAGGAGGACTACCGCGTCGCGCAAATGCCCCCGGTCAACACCGGCCTGCTCGAAGGCGAACTCGCCTGGCGCCAGCACGACGGCGGACACGAGGACCGCACCAACATGAGCTCATTCATCGGCTGGGCCAGCAAACTGCTCAAACACACACCGCCGGCACGGCCGGCCGACCAGCCGGTCATGCGCGGCGACCGCAATTCCCATCTCGCCCACACGGAACTGCTGGCCAAGGCGCGGGCCGGCGGGATCAGCGTCTATTTTCTGGGCGACTCCATCACGCGGCGTTGGGGCGGGACGGACTACCCGGATTTTCTCACCCACTGGAGGCAGAGCTTCCACGGCTGGAATGCCGCCAACTTCGGGTGGGGCGCGGACAGCACCCAGCACATGCTCTGGCGCCTGCAGAACGGCGAACTGGATGGCGTGCACCCCAAGGTCATCGTGCTGCTCGCCGGGACCAACAACGTCGGCAAGGAGCCGGGCGATGACGCCAAGATTGCCGACGTCACACGCGGGATCACCGCCTTGGTCAATCTCTGCCGCGAGAAGGCGCCGGGGGCCGTGATCATCCTCATGGGCATCCTGCCGCGCAATGACGGCCCGGTCGTGCCCACCATCGATCGCATCAATGCCAACCTGGAGAAACTGGCCGACGGCAAGACGGTCCGCTACCTGAACATCAACGACCGCCTGGCCGATGCGAGCGGCAAGCTGTTCGCGGGAGTGACTGTCGACCAGCTGCATCTCAGCTTGAAGGGTTACCAGATTTGGGCCGAGGCGCTGAAACCGGTCTTCACCGAATTACTGGGCCCGCCGGCGGCGACCGACACGGCTCCACCGCCCACCGGGGATCCGAGCGCCAAAGCCAAGGTCGGCAAATAGGCGGCCAGCCTCGAAGGAGTTTGCACCGGTGGCAAACGTCGGGTTGGCGCTGACACCGTGATTTCCGCTCGCATGGGGACCGCGGCTTTGGTCAACTGTTGAGCACATGAACGTCCGCCACATCGCCAAACTCGCCGGGGTCTCCGCCTCGGCAGTGTCTTTGGCACTGCGGGACAGTCCCCGCATTTCCGCTGAGACCAAGGCCCGCATCATGAGTCTTGCCCGCGAGTTTGATTACCAGCCTGACGCGCGAATCGTCCACCTGATGCGGCACCTGCGGAAGCCGCGCGATGTGCGGCAGCAGGCCTGCTTCGGCGTGATCTCGTTTTACGACAGCCTGCGTCCGTGGGAAAAGTCCCGGCATCTTTCCAGCATCTACGAGGGGATGCAGAAAAGGGCGCACGACCTTGGCTACCGTTTGGAGCCGCTCTGGCTGCGGGCCCCGGGCATGACCTACCGCCGCATCAGCAGCATCATCGAGACCCGCGGGATTGACGGCCTGCTCTGTTTTGGGAGTCCCGATTTCAACCAGGAATATCCGGTCGAGCTTGGCGGGCAAGCGGTCGTCACCGTCGGGTTGAGCATCCAAACCCCGCTCCATCGGGTCACCAGTCATTTCTACAATGACACCTTGCATGCGCTCAACCGGGTGCATGCCCTCGGTTACAAGCGGCCCGGACTCGTGCTCGGGACGCATGAGGATACCCGCAGCGCCTACGCCCACTCCGGGGCGTATCTGGGTTGGTGCGAGCACGCGCTGGGAAACCGGGCGGCCTTGCCGGTGTTG
>JANMTJ010000248.1:0-2328 GCA_031390295.1 Oleiharenicola sp. | reverse complement strand
GGAAATCCCACGCGGCGATCACGGTGCGGGTATAATAGCCGCGGCAGAAGAGCAGGCTGGGCAGATGGCCGTCGAGGTAGGCGACGCCGGCGAGAAAACGGTCGGAGCGGTTGGCATAGCCGTCGCCCCAGACCGCGTTCATCTGCTCGGGCGTCGGGTTCTGGGTGTCGGGATGCCGGCCGGGCACGTAGGCGGTGGTGGCGAGCGCGGTCCCGGTGCGGCCGTCGAACACCGTCAGGTATTCCGGTCCGCGGACAATGCGGCCTTCCATCCGGGCGACCATGCCCGCGGGCGTGGTGGTGGAGCCGGTGCGGTCTCGGGTGGGCACGGCGGCCTCGCCCTTCTCGACCCAGTCGGCGGTGGCGTCGCCGATGACCTTGCCGGTGCCGTCGATGGTGCCGTCGGCGGTCTTGCAGGCGACCTCGGCGCGGCCGTCGCCATCGAGATCGATGACCATGAACATCGTGTAGTGCGCCCCCTCGCGGATGTTTTTACCGAGGTTGATCGTCCAGAGGAGGGTGCCGTCGACCTTGTAGGCCTGGAGCAGCGTCTCACCGGTCATGCCCGCCTGGGAGTTGTCGCGAGGGCGCTGCTCCTGCTTGAGGATGATCTCGTAGTCGCCGTCGCCGTCGAGATCGCCCAGCGAGGCATCGTTGGGCGTGTAGCCTTCCGGGGTCTGGATCGGCACCGCGACGTAGGGCAGCGGGGCGGCATTGACGGGGAAGACGAAGGTCTTGCTCGGCGGTCCCTCGCTCCCGTTCACGACGGGGCGGACAAAGTAGGCCGTCTCGCGGTCGAGGCTGGGCAACGGGTCGATGAACCAGGTCGGTCCCGCGAGCGGCTCGGGGTTGAGCTTCGTCATGACCGGGCCCCGTTCCGCGTTGGCGCCGGGTTGCCCGGGGAGCGCCGCACGCCCCGGCCCAGGTGCGGTGGTGCGATAAAGATTGAAGGCGGTGCCGGCGGGGTCGGACGCGAACAGGCGCCAGCTGACAAAGACCTTGCCGTCGGGTTGATGCACGGCGACGACCCCGCGGGACAGGCTTTCGACGACCGGGGCGGCGGGCAGGCGGGAGGAGAGGCCAAGCAGGAACAGCGCGGCAAGGACGCCGCGCCCGGGGAGATAGGGCAGGTGCATAGGGGTGGGGGTTTACTGCTTGACGCTTTCTAGCAGACCGCGGTGACGAAACCACTCCTCCGCCCTTTTCGGCCAGTCAGATGCGGTGCCGAATTCCGCCTTCATCCCCATTCCATGGGTGCCATGCTCGAAGGCGTAGAACTCGGCCGGCACCTTCGCGCGGGTGAGGGCCTGGAAGAAGCGGATGCTGTTTTCGATCGGCACCGCCTGGTCCGCTTGGGTGTGGATCAGCAGCGTGGGGGGCGTGGCTGCCGTGACCTGGTTCTCGAGCGAGGCCAGCGCGAGCATCTCCGGGGTCCGGTGGTCGCCGAGCAGGTTCCGCCGCGAGCCCTCGTGGGTGACACCGTCGGCCATGCTGATGACCGGATACATCAGGATCAGGAAGTCCGGCCGGGCGCTGACCGCATCGAGCGCCGCGCCGGTCTTGCCGTCGGGGTGGTCAAACAGGGTGCCGGCGCTTGCGGCGAGGTGACCGCCAGCCGAGCTGCCCATGACGCCGATGCGGGCCGGGTTGATCTTGAACTCAGCGGCGTTGGACCGCACGAGCCGCACGGCGCGCAGCACATCCTGCAGGGGCGCGGGGTGGCCGTATTCCTGCAGGCGGGACTTGAGGATGAAGGTGGTGATGCCGAGGTGGCTGAGCCAGTTGGCGTACTGGATGCCCTCGCGGTCGTTTGACAGATTGCCGTAGCCACCGCCGGGGCAGACTATTATCGCGGTACCGTTGGGCCGGTCCACCGCCGGCGAGTAGACGGTGAGGGTGGGCACGGACACATTGGAGATGCGGCCGTCGAGCAGACTTTCCTCGCCCAGCGGACCCTTCGCGGCCGGGGCGTCGGCGCGGACGGCGGGAGGCACGCCCTCGGGCCAGAGCGGAATCACGGGATGGTCGGAGAAGGCGGCGCTGGCGGCGGAGGTGAGGAGCGAGGACATAAGCAACAGGGCGAGTTTCATAAGGGGAAGAGGGGGAAAGGCTCCATCGAGCTAAGGCCGGGGCGCCGCCAGCTTGATCGGCACCGGACGGTTGCGGTCGCACTCGAGGCGGCCGTCCTTGGCGAAAAGCTCGGTGACCATAATCGAGCTGCGGCGCAGGTCCAGCGAGTCCTTGTCCTGGGGGCTGATCGTGCCGGCGCGCCCGGGATGCGTGAAATAAAACAGATAGGCGCGGTCGCCATTCACGACGACGCCCGGGT
>JANMTJ010000236.1:0-2002 GCA_031390295.1 Oleiharenicola sp. | reverse complement strand
GCGCCATAATGCCGGGCAGCCCGGGCCACGGAGGCGCCGAGCAGGCCGGGGGCAAGGATGGCGATCTGGTCAAACACAGTCCTGACGAAAGCGGACGGGAACGGATTGTCGAGCCCGGGTCGGTCAGCCCCCGCCCAGCTGCCGGATCAGGCTGAACTCGGCGGGCTTGAGCGGCTGGACGGAAAGGCGGCCTTGCCGGATTAGCGCGATGTCCTTGAGGGCCGCGATGGCTTTGACCTGGGCCAGGGTGACCGGGTGCTTCAGCGGGGCAACAGGTGCCAGCCCGACCGCCACCCAGCCCTGGCCGCCTATGGCGCCGCCGGAGGCGGGCAAGCCCGGTTCGTCGGCGGTGGTGTCGGGGAAGGCGGCCTGGGTGACGCGGGCGATGCCGACGATGCTCTTGGCGTCGCCGCTGTGATAGAAGAAAACCTCGTCCCCCTTCCGCATGGCTTTCAGGTGGAGGCGGGCGGCGTAGTTGCGGACCCCGGTCCAGTCGGTGCGGCCGTCGCGGATGAGATCAGCCCACGAGTAGGTTTCGGGTTCGGACTTCACGAGCCAGTATTGCGTTGTCATCGGTCGGGGTGCTTGGTCGGATGCGGGTGATGAGTGAGAGCGATCCAGAGCTAGAGAAAAAAGCCCACCGGGCACAAATGATTCTTTATGGAGTCATGATATTCTTCCTCGTGCTGCCCTTTGTCTTGCTGTGGATGAAGAACCGGGGTGTATTCGGCTAGCCCACCGGCCTGCACATGAACAAGACCCTGCTCGTCATCCGGATTCTCTTCATCACCCTGTGCGTGGTCGCGAGCTGGCTGGTGTGCTACACCGTCCAAGAATGGGACAATCATCGGGGTGTGGCCATGCTGATCGGCCTGCTGATCGGCATTTTGGTCGTGCTGGTGGACGTGATGCTGAAGGGATTTTCCCTGCGCGGACTGACCGCGCTGACGTTCGGCCTGGCGACGGGCGCCCTGATCTCGTGGATGATCGGCAGTTCGCCGCTCCTCAAGGAAGGCGACCCGCAGATCATCTATCTGGTGCAGCTCTCACTCTTCATCATCTGCACCTATCTCGGCACCGTCATCGCCCTGCGCGGCAAGGACGACTTCAACCTGGTCATCCCCTATGTCCGGTTCGTGCCGCACGAGGTGGATGTGCCGTTGATCGTGGTGGATACCAGCGCCCTCATCGACGGACGCATTGCCAAGGTCTGCCAGACGCAGTTCCTCGGTGCCGCCCTGATCATCCCCAGTTTTGTGCTGGCTGAGCTGCAGACCGTCGCCGACTCACCCGACCCGGTCAAACAGGCCCGCGGTCGGCGCGGCCTGCAAGTGCTCAACGACCTCCGCGCCATCAAGCACATCGACATCCGGATCCACCAGAGCGAGGTCACCCGCCGCCAGGACATCGAGGCCAAGCTGGTTTTCCTCGCGCAATCCATGCGCGCCAAGCTGCTCACCACCGACACGAACCTGGCCTCCATGGCGCGGTTCCAGGGGGTGCCGTGGCTGAACCTGCACGCGCTGGAAAATGCGCTCCGGCCCGAATTGGTCATCGGTGAGAGCATCGCGCTGGATCTCGTCAAGGTCGGCAAGGAGGAGGGCCAGGCCCTCGGTTACCTGGGCGACGGCACCATGGTCGTGGTGAACAATGCCCGTGCCTTCGTGGGCAAGCGCGTGACGGCCGAGATCATCGGCGTGCTGCCCAGTGCAGGCGGCAAGATGATCTTCGCCAACCTGCTCGGCGAGACCGAGGTTGCCTGAGGAGGTAGAGCGCGGACTCCGTTCCGCGCCGGACAGCGGCGGGCAAGGGACTGCCCGCCCTGCCTGCAAGGCATGGGCGTGAGAATTTTTTCCTTGCTGTCCTAACCGTACTAGTTCATCTAGTACGGCATGCTCCCGTTCTCCATCGAACTGAAACCCGGCCTGCCGATCACCGAGCAGGTGATTTTCGCGGTGAAGAAGGCCGTGGTGGCGGGGCAGCTCAAGCCCGGCCAGCCGTT
>JANMTJ010000202.1:0-3609 GCA_031390295.1 Oleiharenicola sp. | reverse complement strand
AAGGCCGGGCGCGTCGACGCGGTCACCAACACCGGCCTCCTCCGCAATGCCATCCGCAAGAAGGCCGACGGCCACCGCAAGCTCCAGGCCAGCCTGCCCAACCTCAAGGGCAAGTTGATGCCCGTCGCGATGGACGAATGGAACTACTGGCACCGCGAATACGCCTATGGCGAACTCGGCTGCGTCTACGAGTTGCAGGATGGCCTCGGCCTCGCCGCCGGCCTGCACGAGTTCTATCGCCAGAGCGACCTCATCCAGATGGCGCATTACGCCCAGACGGTGAACGTCATCGGCGCCATCAAGACGACCCGCACGGCCGCCGAGATGGAAACCACCGGCCTCGTCCTCCAGCTCTACCGCGAAAAGTTCGGCGTAACCCCGCTGCTGATCGACCAGACCTTCGGCCCGCTCGACGTGGCCGCAGCCCTGACCAAGGACGGCCGGACCCTCACGCTCAGCGTCGTCAATCCGACCGCCGAGGCGGTCAGCGTCAATCTCGCCGCCACGGGGCTGAACCTCGCCGGCCCGGCCGTGCGCTGGCACATCACGGGTCCCAGCGCCGAGGCGCACAACACCCCGGGCAAGCCCCGCGTGGTGGACATCGTGCGCAGCGACGCAACGGCGACGGCGCTCAAAGTTCCGGCCCTGAGCACGACGCTGTTCGAGCTGCCGCTGAGATAGCGACAAGCACCAAGCGCCAAGCTGTAAGCCCGGTCTGTTCCGTCGCCAGCTTATGGCTTAAAGCTTACCGCTTTTCGCTCAGGCCTCAGCTCCGGATCTGCCCTGAGCCGCGGATGACGTATTTGTACGACGTCAGCTCCTCGAGGCCCATCGGGCCGCGGGCATGGATCTTGTCGGTGCTGATGCCGATCTCGGCGCCGAAGCCGAACTCTTCGCCGTCGTTGAAGCGGGTCGACGCGTTCCAGAGCACGACCGAGCTGTCCACGCCGGCGAGGAACTGGTCGGCCGTGGCGGCGTCGGACGTCACGATCGTGTCGGTGTGGTGCGAACCGTGGGTCTCGATGTGCTCAATGGCCGCGGCGGTGTCGTCCACGACCTTCACGGCTAGAATCAGGTCGAGGAATTCGGTGCGGAAATCGTGGAGCGAGGCTGCGGAGGCCGAGACGCGGGCCTGCTGCAGGATGGCCAGGGCGCGCGGTTCGGCGCGAAGGTGCACGCCGCAGGTCGCGAGTTTCGGGCCCGCCTCATGGAGGAATCTTGCCGCGATGTCGTCGTGGACGAGCAGGGTCTCGATGGCGTTGCACACGCCGGGGCGGGAGCATTTGCCATTGAGCAGAATGGACACCGCCATCGCGACGTCGGCGGCCCGGTCCACGTAAAGGGTGCAGATGCCGTCGTAATGCTTGATGACCGGGACGCGGGCGGTCTTGACGACGGTTTCGATGAGCCCTCGGCCACCGCGCGGAATGAGCAGGTCAACCACGCCGACGGCTTCCCCGAGCAGGCGCACGCTGTCGCGGTCCGCGACCGGAATGAGCTGGACGGCCGCGGCGGGCAGGCCGGCGGCGGCGAGTCCGCGCGAGAGGGCGGCGGCGATGGCCGTGTTGGAGCGCAGCGCCTCGGAGCCGCCGCGCAGGATGACGGCGTTGCCGCTCTTCAGGCAGAGCCCGGCGGCGTCGCACGTGACATTGGGGCGCGACTCGTAGATGAAGCCGATGACGCCGAGCGGCACGCGGACCTTGGCGAACTTCAGGCCGTTGGGCTGCGTCCATTCGCGCAAGACCTCGCCGACCGGGTGGGGGAGGGCGGCAACCGTCCGCAGGCCCGCGGCGCAGGCGGCGAGTCGTTTCGCGTCGAGGGTGAGCCGGTCCACGAGCGCGGCGGTCTGGCCGCCGGCCTTGGCGGCGGCGACATCGGCCGCGTTGGCGGCGAGGATTTCAGTCTGCGCGGCGAGCAATTCCTTCGCCATCGCCTCGAGGGCGGCGTCAATCCGCGCGGCCGGCGTGATCGCGAGCGTGCGCGCGGCGGCGCGGGCCTGCGACCCGAGTTGGGCGACGAGTTGGGCGAGGTCGGACATTTCAGTTGATTGCCGCGCGTCCAGAAACACACCCCGGCGCGGCGCGCCACCCCTCTTGATAGAGGGGAATCAAACCCATGCTTCCGGAGGTCCCCTCTATGAAGAGGGGTGCCCGGCAGGGCGGGGTGTGTAGGGAATCAGGGCAGCGCATGTTGCTCACTTCGCAGGGAAGCAGGTGCCGACGCGTTTGCCGGCGACGATGGCGTGGATGAGGCCGGCCTTGCGGCCGCTGGCGATGGCGACCGGGATGCCGGCCTTCACGGCGAGTTGTGCGGCCTGGAGCTTGGTGACCATGCCGCCGGTGGAGGTGTGCCCCTTGTCCGAGCGCACGAGTCCGGCGACCTCGCTGAAATCGCGCACGAGCGGCACGATCTTGCCCGACGCGTCCTGCAGGCCGTCCACGCTCGTGAGGATGATGAGCAGGTCGGCGTCGATCAGGATGGCCACCTCGGCGGAGAGGCGGTCGTTGTCGCCAAAGTTGAGCTCCTCGACGGCGACGGAGTCGTTCTCGTTGATGATCGGCACGACGTTGCCGCGCGAAAGGAGGTGGGCGAGGGTGTTGCGGGCGTTGTGGTGGCGGACGCGGCTGTCGAGGTCGTTGTGGGTCAGCAGCAGTTGGGCGACGGCGAGCCCCTGCCGGGCGAAGGCGCTGGCGTAGGCGTGCATGAGCTGCGACTGGCCGACGGCGGCGCAGGCCTGCCGGGCCGCCAGCTCCTTGGGCTTGCTGGCCAGGTCGAGCGTGGCCAGGCCGGCGGCGACGGCCCCGCTGGACACGATGACGCACTCATGGCCGGCCCGGACCAGCGCGCCGACCTCGCGGGCCAGGCGCGCAATCTGCCGGCGGCTCAGGCCGATGCCCCGGTCCGAGGACAGGATACCGGAGCCGAACTTGAGCACAATGCGTTGAGAACGTTTGGACATGGACTGCTCAGCGTAGTCGGCGGGCTTCGCGCAACAAGCCGGAATCATGGCTGTCCAACGCTTTTGACTGCGGCCAAGCAAGCTATGACACGTTTTCGAGTAACGCACTTAGGTATGACACGTCCGTCCCTTGTCTCGACACGCAGTAAGCCGTCCCCTATCTCAAATACAAAAATTCAACCCTTCCCTGACATGAACACGTTCACCCACTTGCCTGCCTCCGCCTCATGCCCCCTGAACCGGGGAAACTGCGTGACGGATGACATGGCGGGTCGGCAGCAATCGTTTGCCGGTGTACTCACACCGGTTGCCTGAGATGGAAGCAGACCGCCTATCATCGTCATGCCGACTGTTGCCGCATTGCCGCGTATTTTTGAACTGGCTCTGCCCGACCTCGCGCTCGCGCGGGGTGGCGTAGTCCGGTCTCATCGCGTCCGTGGTTGGTGGTGGAGCCGTGAAGGCGACACCCCCGACTCCCCCCGCCCGGATGTTCCCACCGTGCTGCTGGTGCATGCCCTGACGGGCAGCGCCCAGGCCGGCGGCGAGGGCGGCTGGTGGGAGCCGCTCATCGGACCCGGCCGCGCGCTGGACCCCGACCAGTATCGCATCGTCTGCTTCAACAACCTCGGTTCCTGCTACGGCAGCAGCGG
>JANMTJ010000196.1:0-4533 GCA_031390295.1 Oleiharenicola sp. | reverse complement strand
GCCAAATCCCGCTGGTGGCGGACATCCATTTCCTGCCCTAGGCCGCCAAGGAGGCCGTCGAGCACGTCCAAAAGGTCCGCGTCAACCCCGGCAATTACGCCGACAAGAAGAAGTTCGCCGTCAAGGAGTACACCGACGCCGACTACGAGCAGGAATTGCAGCGGCTGCACGACTCGTTCTCCCCGCTGGTCAGGCGCAGCCGGGAACTGGGCCGGGCCATGCGCATCGGCACCAACCACGGCTCGCTCTCCGACCGCATCATGAACCGCTACGGCGACACACCGCTCGGCATGGTCGAGAGCGCCCTGGAGTTTCTCCGCATCGCCCGGTCGCACAACTACCACGCCATCATGCTCTCGATGAAATCGAGCAACCCGAAGGTCATGATCCAGGCCTACCGGTTGCTCGTCGAGCGCATGGCCCGGGAAGACATGCACTACCCGCTGCACCTCGGCGTGACCGAGGCCGGCGACGGCGAGGACGGCCGCATCAAGAGCGCCATCGGCATCGGCTCACTGCTCCTCGATGGCCTCGGCGACACCATCCGGGTCTCGCTCACGGAGGATTCCGTCTATGAGATCCCCGTGGCCCAGGCCATCGCCGCCAAGGCGATGAGTCTGTGGGTCGAAGGTAGGGACGGACCGCTGGGCCGTCCGTCAGATTCGGCGCGCCCAGCGGTCGCGCCCTACCTCATCGATTCCATCGATCCCTACCATTTTACCCGCCGGGAGACGACGACGCTCAAACTATCCGGGCACTGCGCGGTCGGCCCCGAGCAACCGCCCCGGGTGATCGTGCGCCTCGGCTCGGTCGCCCAAATGGCCGAGGCGGCCCTCGCCCTCGCCGCGCCCAAGCTCAAGGACACCCCCGCCGAGGGTCTGCTGGTCCCGATCACCACCCCCGGCGATCTGGCGACGTTCTGCGAGATCGCCGCAAAATCCACCATGCCGGTGGAGTTCATCGCCTTGGAGCTGGCCCCGACCCTCTCGCCCGATGTGCTGCAACCACTCCTCGCCATCGCTCCCGGCCGCCTGATGCTCGTGCGGCATTTTGCCGCCGGAGAAACGGAGACTTTTGCCGCCTTCGCCGACCTTGTGCACCGTCACGGCCAGTTTCTCGCCGCTGACATCGCCCCGGAGAATCTCCCGGACTTCGCCGATGATCTAAGGCTGGCGGGCGACACCGGGCTGGTTTTCACCCTGACGATCCCGGCCACCAGTGCCGGCCATGCCATCGGGGCCTATCGCCAATTGGTTGAAAATCTCAAGGCCGCCGGTTCCAACGCCCCGATTTGGATCCGCAACACCGCCGGCACCGCCGTGCAGGGCGACAGCAGCTTCCTCTCCAAGCTGCTCGAAGCCAGTTTTCTGACCGGCAGCCTGCTGTGTGACGGTATCGGCGACCTGGTGAGCATCGAGACCGAGACCGACATCACCCGCGCCACCAAGCTCGCCTATAATGTCCTGCAGGGAGCCGGTGCCCGCATCTCCAAGACCGAGTTTGTCGCCTGCCCGAGCTGCGGCCGCACTCTTTTCGACCTCCAGACCACCACCCAGCGCATCCGCGCGCAGACCGGCCACCTCAAGGGTGTGAAAATCGCCATCATGGGCTGCATCGTCAACGGCCCGGGCGAAATGGCCGACGCGGATTTCGGCTACGTCGGCGGCGCACCCGGCAAGATCAACCTCTACGTCGGCAAAAACTGCGTCCAGTACAACATTCCCCAGGCCGAGGCCGACGCCCGGCTGGTTGCCCTCATCCGTGAACATGGCAAGTGGGCCGAGCCCCAGCCGCATCAGCTGGCGAACGCCTGATTGGCATGCGCTTTCAGGTGGAACGCGGCCTCGGGACGCGCTTTCTTCAATCGCATCAAGCAAGCCCCTCTCAGTTTGGTACGGTAGGGCCTTTGGTATTATTCCGTGCCAACCGCGGAAATTTGTTCGGACCTGGTCGCCCCTTCACGCGCTTTCAGAGGGAAAACCGCACCCCGGAGCCGGGCAATTTTTCGCAACACCAAAATGCCAAAAGTTATGCTCCGGGCTGGTGTGAACAACATGTCGGAAAGTTGCCCTTGAAACGCATTTTTTGATTCACGTTACTCGCAAAGTAACTTTTAACTGTTCTTCCCTTTCGATTGTTCATTGCCAACTCCGCAGCACACCCGGTGCCCGGTCCATTCAAGGTTCTCCCCAGACGCAGGCCACTCAGCCCACGCGCCGCAGCCCACGCTGCCGGCCGGCAGTGACCCCAGACCCCTTTTCCCTTGAGTGCCTCGGTCGCAGGCCCAGCGGAGGTCCGGCATGTCAGTTTTAAGGTGTGAATAAAACCGCCACCTCCCGCCCCGCATGCCCTCCTCACCCCTCCAGACCAGCCTCTGGGAAACCGTCAAATGCGACCTCAAGGGCTTGTTCCCTGACGATGTGTTCCAGATGTGGTTCGAGCCCATGCGTTGCCTCCAGACATCCGAGGATTCCGTGACCCTGGGCGTGCAGAACGATTTCGCCGCGATCTGGATCCACGACAACTACCTTGATCTCATCTCCCAGCGCCTCCGGCTGGCCGCGGGCCGCCTGGTGCAGGTCAATCTCCGCAAGAACGACCAGGCCACTGGTGCCGTCTCCCGCCTGACCTCCCCGGCCAAGCCCGCCGCCAAGCGCACGGTCCGCTACGACGAGCGCTCGGCCGCCGCCGGCACGCTGAACCCCCGCAACACCTTCGAGAACTTCGTCGTCGGCCCCAACAACCAGCTCTCCCATGCCGCCGCCCTCGCCGTCTCGCAGGCCCCGGCCCAGGCCTACAACCCCCTCTTCATCCACGGCTCGACCGGCCTCGGCAAGACCCACCTGATGCACGCCATCGGGCACAGCATCCTCCAGCGCAATCCCGAGGCCAAGATCGCCTACCTCTCCACCGAGAAGTTCACGAACGAGTACATCCACGCCATCCAGGAGAACGCGCTCACCAAGTTCCGCCAGCGCTACCGCAACGTGGACGTGCTGCTGGTCGACGACGTGCAGTTCCTCGCCGGCAAGGAGCGCATCCAGGAGGAGTTCTTCCACACCTTCAACGACCTCTTCGAGTCCCAGAAACAGATCGTCATCTCCAGCGACCGTCCCGTCACCGAGATCGCCACCCTTGAGGCCCGGCTGGTCTCGCGCTTCCAGTGGGGTCTGTCCGCCGACATCTCGTCGCCCGACTTCGAGACCCGCGTCGCCATCCTCAAGTCCAAGGCCGCCACGCTGAAGATTGACCTGCCCATGCCCGTGATCGAGTTCATGGCGCAGCACATCTCCAAGAACATCCGCCGCCTCGAGGGCGCCCTGATCAAGATTTCCAGCTACGCCGCCCTCACCGGCAAGACCCTCGACCTCGCCATCGCCGAGTCCCTCCTCAAGGACGTGCTCATGGAGGAGGCCCAGAACCGCCTCAACATCGAGGGCATCCAGAAGCGCGTCGCCGACCACTTCCAGATCCGCCACTCGGACATGACGAGCAAGCGCCGGCCCAACGCCATCGCCTTTCCCCGCCAGATCGCCATGTATCTCAGCCGCCAGCTCACCCGCCACTCCCTCCAGGAGATCGGCGAGGCCTTCGGCGGCCGCGACCACGGCACCGTCATCCACGCCGTCAAGACCGTCGAGAACATGATGGAGCAGGACGACTCCGTCCGCGGCAGCGTGGACTTCCTGAAGACGCAGCTGAGCAAGTGACGGTAGGGCCGGTCTTTGACCGGCCCTACTTCCGAGGCTTGTCGTTTCAGCCCGATTGACTACTTATCCGTGACCATCGGTGTAATCCGTGGTTAAACCGTCTTTCTCATGTCCCTCACTCCCGAACAAAAGCAGGCCGTAACCGCCTGGGTCGCCGCCGGCGACAACCTCTCTGCCGTCCAGAAGAAGCTCTCCGAGCTGTTCAAGATCTCCATGACCTACCGGGACGTCCGCTTCCTCGTGGACGACCTCGGGCTGGAACTGAAGAACGCGGCCCCCAAGACCGACGCCTCCGACCTGTCCAAGGCCGCCCCTGGCGCTGCCCGCCCTGAGCCTGCCGAAGGGGCCGCCGAAAACGAGGGCATGCCCCCGGCCGACGTGCCCGAGGACGAGGGCGTCCCCGCTGTGCCTCCCGCTGGATTGGGCGGCTTTTCCCTGGAAATCGACCGCATCATGCGCCCCGGCACCATGGTCAGCGGTTCCGTGACTTTCAGCGACGGGGTCAGCGGCAAGTGGGCCCTCGACCAGCAAGGCCGCCTGATGCTCGAGACCGCCCAGAAGGGCTACCAGCCCAGCCCGGCCGACGTGCAGACCTTCCAGCGCGAATTGCAGACCCAGCTGCAGCGGCAGGGGTTTTGAGTCTGTATGTAGGGTCGCCGCTAGTCGGCGGACCTTTCCACCCTGGCCCGGCGACAAGCGCCGGCCCTACATTATCAGATCAAACCCCGCCATTGACCGCGATCCGGTTCGCGCCGTATCCTGCAGCCGTTCCGGCCGACATCCACGCCTGCCGGGCTACCCCAACTCAGGAGACTGCTTCCAT
>JANMTJ010000184.1:0-6175 GCA_031390295.1 Oleiharenicola sp. | reverse complement strand
CGGGTGCATGCCCTCGGTTACAAGCGGCCCGGACTCGTGCTCGGGACGCATGAGGATACCCGCAGCGCCTACGCCCACTCCGGGGCGTATCTGGGTTGGTGCGAGCACGCGCTGGGAAACCGGGCGGCCTTGCCGGTGTTGTTGCTCCGCGAGCTTGAGGAGCCGGCCCTCACGCAATGGCTGGCCGATAACCGGCCGGACGTGATCGTCTTTGTCCATCTGCCCGAGATGATCGCGCGTTTCCGGGCCGTGCTGGCGCGGCTGAAAATCAGCATTCCCAAGAACCTCGGTGTCGTGGCGCTCAGCCATGAGGTCGAGGGCTCGGGATTTTCCGGCCTGCAACAAAATCAGCGGTTGATGGGATCGTGGGCCGTCGAGTTGCTGGCTGCCCGCATCGCGAATCAGGATGTGGGCATCCCGATTAATCCGCGAACAGAAATGGTTGAAAGCGAATGGATTAACGGAGATTCGCTGCGGAAGTGCTGATTTGCTCAACCGTTGACGATTCGAAGGGTTGGTATGCGCCGATCGGGGCGGCTACGCTTTGCGCTTACCCCCATGAAGCTCGGTCTCGGACTTTACAGTCACATGCTTACGCGCTTGAATTTTCAGTTCGCGCGTCAGGCCGGCGCCACACACATCGTGGCGCACCTGGTGGATTACTTCAAAGGCGGCGGCCACACGGGTCCCGACGACCAGCCGACCGGCACGGATTACGGCTGGGGGCTCGCGGGTGATGCGGGCCAACTCTGGACCCTCGAGGAGCTGACCGCCCTGCGCCGCGACGTTGAGGCCGCCGGGCTCAAGCTCGAAGCAATCGAGAATTTCGATCCCGCGCACTGGCACGACATATTGCTCGATGGTCCGAAGCGCGCCCTGCACATCGAGAACGTCAAGACCATCATCCGCCGGATGGGGCAGGCCGGGATCCCGCTCATGGGTTATAACTTTTCGATTGCGGGTGTATCCGGCCGGACCAAGGGCACCTACGCGCGCGGTGACGCCCCCTCGGTCGGGATGGAAGGGCCCTATGATTTACCGATGCCCCATGGCATGGCCTGGAACATGGTCTACGATCCCAAAGCCCCGGCCGGCACGATTCCCTCCGCCACCCCTGAGCAGCTCTGGAACCGGCTCGAACGATTCCTGAATGACGTCTTGCCAGTCGCCGAGGAAGCGGGGGTGCGTCTCGCGCTGCATCCCGACGATCCGCCCATGCCGACGATTCGCGGACAACCGCGCTTGGTTTACCAGCCGCGGTTCTACCAAAAGGTGATCGATCTCAATCCCAGCCCGGCCAACCAGCTGGAGCTCTGCATCGGTTCACTGGCGGAGATGACCGAAGGAGACATCTACGAGGTCGTCGACCAATACAGCCGCCAGCACCGTCTGGGCTATGTCCATCTCCGCAACGTGCGCGACAAGGTGCCGCACTACAAGGAGACCTTCATCGACGACGGCGAGGTCGATGTCCTGCGCGTTCTCGGCATCCTGCACCGCAATGGCTTCGAGGGGGTCATCATCCCCGACCACGCCCCGCAGATGAGCTGCGCCGCCCCGTGGCACGCGGGCATGGCCTATGCGATGGGCTTCATCCAGGCCGGCCTCAAGACACTCGAATCATCCCGATGAGCGTGAAACTGCATTTCAATCATCTCACCAGCGCCGTCGCGCCGGGCGGCTCGCTCTTCACCCAGGCCGAGGCCCTGGGCATCCCGGTGCCGACCTCGTGCAACAAGCAGGGCCGGTGCAAGGAGTGCGTGGTTGAAGTCACCGAGGGCATGGACTGCCTCTCCCCGCGTCGTCCCGAGGAACGGCACCTGAAGGGCGCGTTCCGGCTGTCGTGCTGCACGCGCATCGTGCCGGAGGAGGGGATCGTCCGCTGTCACACGATGCGGCGTGGCACCATGAAGATTGAGAAGCACGCCTTTGAGCTGCCCACGGGCGCGCGCCAGTGGCGGCTCGACCCGGCCGTGCAACGCGACGGCGACCGTATTTTGCTCGATGGCGTGGAGATCGACCGTGGCCCCGGGCCGCTGCACGGGCTCGCCATCGACCTCGGAACCACGACGGTCGTCATCCGGCTGCTGAATCTGGAGACCGGTGAGGTGGTGGCCGACTCGTCCTTCGAGAATCCCCAGCGGTTCGGCGGCTCAGACGTGATGGCCCGGATCCAGTACGATACGGAAGACCGCACCAAGACCCTGCAGCGCACACTGGCCGGCTACCTGAGCCGGGCGATCCTAGAGTTTCCGGTCGACCCGCACTCGATCTACGAGGTCGTCATCGCGGGGAACTCGACGATGCGCGACCTGTTTTTCAAGCTCTCGGTCCATTCGATCGGCCAGAGCCCTTATCAGTCGGTCACGGAACTGGAGGTTTTGTCTGGCGTGCGTCCGACCACGAGCCTCGCGGTACCGGCGAAGCGCCTGGGTCTGCCGGTGCACCCGCAGGCCCGCGTTTATGGCCTGCCAATCATCAGCGGTCACGTGGGGGCGGATGCGGCCGCCTGCATGCTGGCGGTTGATCTGGCCAATGAGGAACGGCTGGTGGCGGTCATGGACATCGGCACCAACACCGAGCTGATCGTCGGCAACAAGCACAAGGTGCTGGCCGCCTCGTGTCCGGCGGGTCCGGCCTTCGAGGGCGGCCAGATCACCTTTGGCATGCCCGGCCTGCCCGGGGCGATCGAGAAGGTCATCATCGGCGATGACGGCGCCGTGCAGGCCTCGGTGATTGGTGGCGTTCCGCCCGAGGGGCTTTGCGGCTCCGGGTTGGTGGACCTGATGAGCGAGCTTTTGCGCACGGGCCGCATGAATTCGCTGGGGCGGTTTGTGGACGGGGTGGGGGAGTTTGTGGTGGCGGCGGCAGCGGATCAGCCGATCACCTTCAGTGAAGGCGACGTCAATGCCCTGGCCCAGGCCAAGGGCGCCAACGTCGCAGGGCTGCAGATCGCCTTCGCCGAGTATGGCATCAACTATTCGGATCTGGCTGCCTTCTATCTGGCGGGCGGCTTCGGCCGGCACCTGAACATCGAGTCCGCCAAGCGCATCGGCCTGATCCCCAACATCGACGCGGCGCGCATCATCCAGGTCGGCAACGCCTCGGTGGAGGGTGCCTGCATCGCGTTGCTCTCCCGGGTCAAGCGCGCCGAGTTGGAGCAACTGGTGAAGCGGGTCACGCATTGCCGCCTGGAAACCCATCCCGGTTTTTTCGATTACTTCGTGAACGGCTGCCAGTTCGCGGCGGTGGAAAACGGACAGGAGTTCTCAGGCTCATGAACGATGTGCGTCAGACCACGCGGCCGCTGCTGGAACACCTCGATGTCCGTCCCGTGGTCAGCGTCAAGGAGGCGGAATACCGGCGCCTGCTCGGCTATCCGCCGCATCATGCTCCGGGCGAACGGGCCGACGAACTGGCGGAACGGGCGAGGGGATGGTATACGGAGCATGGCCGCCCCTGGGTCTATTTGCGCGAGGTGGAGCTGAAGGTTACCCGGGACGAGTTGTGGATTGACGGGATGGAATTTCATTCCCCGCGGTTGCACGCGCACCTGCGGGAAGCCGGGGCCGAGCGGGCCATGCTGGTCGCCGTCAGCGCGGGCCACAGTTGTGAGGCGCAGGCCAGCCAGCTGTGGCAGGAATCCAAACCGGATGAATACTTCTTCCTCGAGATGTTCGGCTCCGCGGTGGTCGAGCACCTGGTGGCGACGCTCAGCGCCCGCATTTGCGAAATCGCGGAGCGCGACAACCTGATGGCCGTGGCCCACTACAGCCCCGGTTACACGGGTTGGGATATCGCGGACCAAAACCGGCTGTTCGAGCTCATCACGCACGGACGGAGCCAGCCGTTCCCGGAGCCGCTGGAAGTGATGACCAGTGGCATGTTACGGCCAAAGAAGTCATTGCTCGCGGTCGTGGGCCTTACGGTTCGCACCGGACGGACCCTTGCTTCCCCTCATCTGGTGCCGTGCGAGGCCTGTTCATATGCGCCCTGCCAATACCGCCGGGCGCCCTACCGGCACGCTCCGGTCCGGCCGGATGGCGGGGCCACTCCGATGCCCTCGGCGGCCCGGGCGGCCCCGGCCACGCCCCTGGTGAACGGAGCCAAATATTCGGTCAACCCCCGCGCCCTGCGCAAATGGGCGCAGGAACGGGTCCGCCTGGAACGACGCGAGCACGGAACGGTTGCGGCGAGTTTCCGCTTTGATGGCACGACCTGCTCGGACCAGGGCCGGCCGCTCGCGTTTGACTACGCCGTCACGCTGAGTGGACCGCAGGAGGGTTACACCATACTTGAGTCTTCCTGCCGCGCGGCGCCCGATAATGACGGTTACACCTTCATGTGCGCCTACCTCAGTGACAGCGATGGATTCATGCGGTCGCTCGACCGCGAAAAGCCCCTGGTGGGCCGCCCGCTGGACGACGTCCTGCACTGGACCCGCTCCATGGCCTCGTCGGGCTGCCACTGCAGTGCCGACAGCCGCGCCCACAACTGGGGTTTGGCGCTCGAGGCCATCCACTTTGCCCTCGCCCAGGCACCCGCCGCCGGGATCCGGGACCCCGCCTCCAGCCCCCCATGATCAAACTCTGCGACATCAATCCGGCCGCGAAGGAGAAACTGCCTCCGGCCTTTCGCGACAAGTCGAACATCGGCGTGCATTACGTCGATGCCTTCATCGCCCCCATGAACGCCACCCTGGCCGACCCCGAGGCTACACGCGTATCGTGCAAGCGCAAGGGACTCCGCCTGACGCTTCGCGTTGGGACGAAAAAGGGCGACGGACTCATGCGCCGCCTGGCCGTCAGTACCGACCCGGTCGTCATGCTCGAGACGGCACTCCAGGAGGCCGCCAAGGCCGCCGGCGTCGAGCTGCAGATCAACGCCACCGAGATTCTCCTCACGCCCTGAGCCCTCCTTCCCGCCCCCTCCCTCAACTCCTCTCCCTCTATGAAGCCCGCCCAATGGGAAATCATCAAGCAAGCCGCCCGCCTCAAGAAACTCGACCAGGTCCCGATGGCCCTGATCATCGACAGCCCGTGGATCCCCGGCTACGTCGGCGTCAAGCACATGGACTTTTTTCTCGATCCCGAGGTCTGGTTCCAGTCGCACCTCAAGATCCACCAGGAGTACCCCGACATCATCTTCGTGCCCGGCTGGTGGATGGAATACGGCATGGCCGCCGAGCCATCCGTGCTCGGCTCCAAGATCAAGTTCTGGTCGGACAATACGCCGAGCGAATACCCGATGCTCTACAACATCGAGGATCTCGACAAATTCCCCGAATACGAGGTGGAGCACGACGCCTTCATGGCGATGACCCTCCATCGCATTCGCATGCAAAAGCAGCGGGTCTTCGACACCGGCGAGATCATGCCGATCGTCACCTCGCGCGGCCCGATGTGCACCGCCGGTTTCGCGCGCGGCACCACCGAGCTCATGATCGATCTCGTCGAGAAGCCCGAGTGGACGCACAAGCTGCTGGATCTCTCCACCCGCGTGATCATCGACTGGCTCAAGGCCCAGGAAAAGGCCATCGGCCGCGACGTCGGGGGCATCTTCATCCTGGATGACATCGTGGGCTTCGTGAACGAGGAGCATTACAAGGAATTCTGCCACCCCTACCTGAAGCGCATCTGCGATGCCTTTCCGTCGGACTGGGTGAAGATCTACCACAACGACGCCGAGGTCGAGGCCTGCCTCGATCATCTGCCGGACGTCGGCTTCAATATCCTCAACTGGGGCAAGCAGACGGACTACGCCGACGTAAAGGCCCGCGTGGGCGACCGGATGTGCCTCATGGGCAATGTGAATCCCCTCGAGGTCGGGGTGCGCGGCACCCCCGCGGAAGTGCGCACCGCCACGCTCGACGTGCTCGAGAAGAGCGGCGGGCAGGGCATCATCCTCTCGGTCGGCGGCGGCACGAGCCCGGGCATGCCCCGCGCCAACATCCTGGCCATGCAGGCCGCGCTGGCGGAATTCAACCGGGCGCATTTCGGGCGAACCTGATCTCATATTTGTAGGGCCGGCGCTTGTCGCCGGGCCGCGGCCTGCCGACGAGCGGCCGCCCGACACCAAACCAACCAAATCCAGCCCCTGCCCCATTACGCCTTGATGAACCAGTGCCTTTAAGAGGGCAAAGCCAAGGAAGTCGAAAACATGACCCAAGACGCCC
>JANMTJ010000126.1:0-6876 GCA_031390295.1 Oleiharenicola sp. | reverse complement strand
CCGGCACCGAGGTGAAAGCCGATGAACGAGGCGTCGAGGCAGCGCACGAGCGGATTGTCCACCTGGAAGTAGCTGAGCGTGTCCACGCCCTCGGTCTTCATCAGGTCGAGTGCGCCGCTCCGGTGCAACGCCCGGAGCGAGCCGCCATGGCCGTCGGGACTGAGTGCGAGCGAGGCCTTCGTCTCCAGCATGATCTTGCCCTCATAGTTCACCGCCGGCATCCGGCCCTGCCGGAAGAAATGCACGCGGCCCCGGTCCAGGCCGAAGAAACTCCGCTCCGCGAAAAATTCCTCGGTCGCCGCATGGTTCGCATGGCTCGTCATGATGAACCAGTGCAACGGCCGGCCATGGCGCAGTCCGGTCGCCTTGATCTTTTCGGCAAAAACCTGGAAAAGTGTCTTTTGCCGGAGGGGTGTGACCGCAAAGGTTCCCTTGGGGCCGTCGTTGCCCAGCCGGGTCCCCTGCCCCCCCGCGACGGTGAACGCCGCGACGCGCCCGGCCCGCAGTGCCGCTTCACCCGCGAGCTTCGCCTTCGCCCACCCGGCGGCATCACCGCCGTTCACCGGCAGGCGGGTGCAGGGCGCCGGGGCCAGACCGTCGAGGCTGGCTCCGCCGCCGCTGGTCTTGAAGACGAGGGTGCGGTTCAACTGCTCGATCTCGGCCAAGTCGATCTCGGCGGCCTGCGCGGCCAGCTCCGTGCGCTCGGTGGCGCTGAGCGACCCCCAAAAGGCAAAAACCTGGGCCTGCCCGGCCCGCCCGTATGAAGCGATCAATTGTTCAATGCTCATTGTTCAGCTGGCAGTGTTCATCGTTGATTCTGCATTCACCTCGAGGAACGGCGCGCGGTCTGGATGGAGGCGTTTAAAATTCTCGCCAGTTGCTGGCACTCATCCAGCACCGGACTCACGACGTCAGTGGCCGCCAGCTTGGCGCGGCCCAGCATCTTCAACCACACCTTGGTCTCGTTCATCTCCTTGAGCGCAATACCCAGCTTGTGCACAAAATCTGCCCGGCTTTCCGCCCCCCGGGCCTCCCCGTAATTCGGCGCCGGCGAGGTGCCCGATCGTAGCATCTGCCTGGCGATATGCTCACCCGCCTGGCTTGGGGGCAGACGGCCCGACAAATGGATGATCTGTGCCCCGAAATCTATGAGCCGGTCCTCAATCTGATCCGCCTTTTCGTTGTTCATGATGGCTTGTCGTTGGTTGATGGTTTCGGCCCGTAAAAAGTGAGCAACCACTCAGGCTGCAAAATGACAATTGAAGAATGAGCACTGACCCGTGATCACTTTTTCTCCTCTTCGAAACGAAAGACAAACTCCTCGCCCTTGACGTAACCGAGCTTCTGTCGGATGAGCTGCTCGACCAGCACGGGATCGTGCCGGAGCCGGTCGAGGTATTTCTCCTGCTGTTGCAACCGGGCCTCGGCCTCGGCCAGCTGGCGTTGATTGGCGGCCTGTTGCGCCCGCAGCGCCTTCAGGTCGCGGTGCATCTGCACGAAAAACGCCACGGCCCACAACGTGATGGCCGTGAAAATCACCGCGAATAATCCCTGGGTCAGCTTGCTGTAGTTCACCGGAAGAAGGAGGTTCAGATAAAGGTGCGGCCCGGGGCTCAGGCAATGTTTTTTCAAAGCCGGTTGACGCGGTTTTGGCGTGCTTTTTCCCGTGCAGCCCAAATACTTGCCGGACGATGTACCAAAGCTACTACGGATTCGCGGAGATGCCGTTTCACATCACTCCGGACCCGAAGTTTCTCTACCTCAGCGCCACCCACCAAGAGGCCTTGCAGCACCTCAAATACGGCGTCGGTGAGAAGAAAGGGTTCATCGTCCTCATTGGCGAGGTGGGCTGCGGCAAGACGACGCTCTGCCGCAAATTCCTCAACGATCTCGACCATAACCACTACGACTCGGCCCTGGTGCTCAACCCCCGGGTCACCGAGACGCAGATGCTCAAGGCCATCCTCACCGAGCTCGGCGAGCCCAACCTCGCGCGCAGCAAGAACGACCTTGTCGCCCAGATGAACCAGGTGCTGCTCGACCGCATCGCCAAGGGCCGCGAGATCGTGCTCATCATCGACGAGGCCCAGAACCTCTCCTTCGAGGTCTTTGAACAGGTGCGCCTGCTCTCCAATCTCGAGACCGACAAGCAGAAGCTCCTGCAGATCGTCCTCATGGGCCAGACCGAACTCAAGGACCGCCTCGCCGCCGAGGAACTGCGCCAGCTCCGCCAGCGCATCCTCGTGCATTACGAACTGCGGCCCTTCGACCGCGCCGAGATGGACCGTTATATCCACCATCGCCTGACCGTGTCCGGTAGCATGGGCCGTCCGCACTTCACCGCGTGGGCGCTCCGCCAGATCTTCAAGGCCAGCCGCGGCATCCCGCGCGTCATCAATAATCTCTGCGACAAATCCCTCCTCTCGGCCTTCATCCGCGAATCCGACGAGGTCAACTACTGGGATGCCCGCCGCGCCACGCGCGACCTGGAGCGCCTGACGGACTGAAAGCATGATTTTAAACACAGAGTTCACCGAGGTCCCTGAGATAGCCATGAAACCAATCAATCAGCTGACAGAGCAGATCATTGGTGCGGCTATCACGGTTCATCGCGAAAAAGGTCCGGGCCTGCTGGAATCTGCATACGAAGTCTGTCTTGCCTATGAACTAGAATCAATTGGCCTGCACCTCGTGCGCCAGGTTGCCATTCCACTCGTTTACAAAGGCATCACCTTGGACACCGCATTTCGCGCTGATCTGATTGTCGAAAATCGGGTGCTCGTTGAGTTAAAAGCCCTTGAAAGCATTTTGCCGGTTCACAAAGCCCAGCTGCTCTCCTACATCCGCGAAACTGGGCATGAAGTTGGGTTATTGATCAATTTTCATGTCCCCAAACTGGTCGATGGCATCACCCGGGTGATTAACGACCGTTTTGTCTCAGGGAACTCTGCGACCTCTGTGTTAAGACAATCTGGACCATGAGCCTGATCAACGACGCCCTGCGAAAGGCCCAGAAGCAACGGACCGGCGAAGTGCCCACGCTGGCCTCGATGCCCGCCATCGGCGGCGAGTCGGCGGCGCGGATCGCCAAGCGGACCCGGCCGGCCGGCTTCTACACCCTGCTGATCCGCCTCGGGGCCGCCGTTGCCCTCCTCAGCGTGGTGATCATCGGCGGCGTCGTTCTTCTGCGGAAGAAATCCGGCCCGGAGGTGGCTCCACAGTCCACCGCACAAACACCGGCTGTCCAGCAGGCCGCCACGGTGCAACCCTCGTCGCAACAGCCCCAGCCCGCCGCACCCCAACCCGCCGCCACCACCTTCGTCGTTCCTGTCGCCGCTCCGGCCTCTCCGGCCATCACGCCCAAGACCCAGGCACCGGTCACCCAGGCTGAGACGCCCAAGCCCGTGGTCACCACGATCGCCCCCGTCGCGCCCAAGCCCGAGCCGGTCAGACCGGCGGGACCCACCAAGCTCGATTCCAAGGCCATCATGTTCATCGAAAGCCTGAAAGTCGTCGGCATCCGGGCCTCGGCCACCGACAGCAAGGTGTTGATGAACGACCGGGTGTACCGGATCGGCAACACCGTCGAGCACGAGATGGGCATCAAGCTTACCGGCATCACCGCCAATTCGCTCACCTTCGAGGACGAGCGAGGCGGCAGTTATACGCGGACTTTCTGAGCCCGGCCGGAGTGGGCGACTAACACTACTCCGTCAGGTCCGATCATTCCGGAACGACACACCCCGGCGCTTCGCACCACCCCTCTTGATAGAGGGGAATCGAGCCCACGCAGCCAAAGTCCCCTCTATGAAGAGCGGTCCCCGACAGGGCGGTGTGTGTTGGACGGTAACCCACGCCTTCAGTGAAGCGTCTGGAGAACGGCTGGCTTCGGTTCGCCGGAAATCCATGATCACCAATCAGTCGAATAAGTTGCGCGAATCGGCCCTTTGCCTTAGGTAAACCTCCACGCCATGGCCTCCTCCCGACTCGTCCCCACCACCCTCGTCCTTGCCCTCCTGGCCGCAGCCGGCGGCGGCTACTATTACTACCAGCGTTCCCGCACCGCCGCCCAACCACCGGTCTACAACACGACGGTCATCGCCCGGGGCAGTGTCCGGCAGGCGGTCACCGCCACGGGCCAGCTCGATGCGGTGCTTTCCGTCGATGTCGGCAGCCAGATCTCCGGCCTCATCGTCAAGCTCCACGCCGACTTCAACACCGTGGTGAAAAAGGACCAGATCATCGCCGAGATCGACCCCGCCACCTACCAGCAGAAGGTCCGACAGGCCGAAGCCAACCTCGCCTCGACGCAAGCGGCCAACAAGCTCCAGCGCCTCAACACTCAGCGCACCCACGAACTTTTCACCAAGTCCCTCGTCACCCAGCAGGACCTTGATCAGGCCGACGCCCTGCTCGCCCAGTCGGACGCGCAGCTGCTAACCAGCAAGGCCACCGTGGAGAACGCCAATGTCGACCTCGCCCGCTGCACCATCCGCTCCCCGATCGACGGCATGGTGATCTCCAAGCAGACCGAGGAGGGCAAGACCGTCGCCGCCAGCCTCAACGCCCCCACGCTCTTCACCATCGCCAACGATCTGGCCAAGATGCAGATCACCGCGGCGGTCGCCGAGGCCGATGTCGGTTCCGTGGTGGAAGCCCAGCCCGTAACCTTCACCGTGGACGCCTTTCCCGGCCGGGCGTTCACCGGCCAGGTCACGCAGGTCCGCAACGCGCCCAAGACCACCCAGAATGTCGTCAGCTACGAGACGATCATCGCCGTGGACAACCGGGATCTCAAGCTGCGCCCCGGCATGACGGCCAATGTCTCCATCATCGTCGCCAGCCGCGACGAGTCCGTTCGCATTCCCAACTCCGCTCTGCGCGTCCGCCTGCCGGAAACCGTGGTCCCCAAGACTGCCCCGGCGGGCGCTCCCACGGCCACAGTGCCCGCGGCCGGCGCGACTCCCGCCGCCGTCGCCACCACCGGTGGCAATGGCGAGCGTCGCCAGCGCGATGGGGCCGGTGCCGGCGGCGAAGGCGGAGGTCGCCGGGGCGGTGGATTCAACCTGCTTGGGCCTGACGCCACGCCCGAACAACGCCAGAAGGCCCGCGAGATCATGACCGAGGTCGGCGTCGATTTCCGGGCCGGTCCGCCGACAGCCGAGCAACTGGCCCAGGTGCGCAAGCTGCTGGTTGAGCGCGGCGTCCTGCCCGCCCCCGGTGAAGCCACTGTCACCACCCGCACCGTTTACCGCCTCCCCGGCGGAGACAAATCCGCCACCCCCGAGGCCGTCAGCGTCAAGATCGGTATCACCGACGGCGTGAACTCCGAGGTGGTCGGCGGCCTGGCCGAGGGCGATGTCATCATCACCGGCGTAAGCGGCGGCAGTCCCGCCGGGAGTGCGCCCCAGCAGCCCGTCAACAATCCCTTTGGCGGCGGCCGCCGCTTCTGACCTCCCCATGCCGGCCGTCGTTCAGCTGGAGGAAATCCACAAGACCTACGATTCCGGCGAGGTGCCGGTGCACGCCGTGCGTGGCGTCACGCTCGACATCGCCGGCGGGGAATTCGTCGCCATCATGGGCGCCAGCGGCTCCGGCAAGTCCACGCTGATGAACCTGCTTGGCTGCCTCGACCGGCCCACCAAGGGCCGTTACCTCCTCGGCGGCACCGATGTGTCGGGCCTGGACCGCAACCAGCTGGCCGACCTCCGCAACCAGAAGCTCGGCTTCGTCTTTCAGGGCTTCAACCTCCTCTCCCGCACCACCGCCCGCGAAAACGTCGAGCTGCCCATGCTCTACGGTCGGCGTCGATTCTCCTCGAAGGAAATTGGCGAGCGGGCCCTGCGCAGCCTCGACATCGTCGGCCTCACCAATCGCGCCGACCACTTCCCCAGCCAGCTTTCCGGCGGCCAGCAGCAGCGCGTCGCCATTGCCCGCGCCCTGATCAACGATCCCCAGATCCTCCTCGCCGACGAGCCCACCGGCAACCTCGACTCCAAGACCGCGGTCGAACTCATGGGCGTTTTCCAGAAGCTCAACGATCAGGGCATCACGATCGTGATGGTCACCCACGAGCTCGACATCGCCCACTACTGCAAGCGCAACCTCATCATGCGCGACGGCCGGCTGGTCAGCGACACGCCGGTGTCCGGCCGCCTCGATGCCGCCGTCGAGCTCCAACGGATCCTTTCCGCCGAGACCGCGGCCAAACTCACCGGCTGATCCCGTCATGCGCTTCCTGAACATCATCAAGGTGGCCCTGCGCGCGCTGCGCCGCAGCGCCATGCGTTCCATCCTCACCGCGCTCGGCATCATCATCGGCGTCGCCGCCGTCATCGCCATGGTCAGCATCGGCAATGGCGCCAAGGCGCAGGTCGAGGCCTCCATCGCCAGCCTGGGCCAGAACATCATCTCCGTCTTCCCGGGTAATTTCACCACCGGCGGCGTGCGCGGCGGCTGGGGCAGCGCCAGCACCCTCACCGTGGAGGATGCCCAGGCCGTCTCCCGCGAGATCGCCGGGGTGGTCGCCGTCAGCCCGGAGATCACGGACCGGTCCCAGGTGCTCGCCAATGGCCTCAACTGGAACACCATGATCCGCGGCGAGGACATCACCTACCTCGACATCCGCATCTGGAGTGTCACCGACGGCGAGATGTTCTCCGAGGCCGACGTGCGCAGCGCCACCAAGGTGTGCGTCATCGGCAAGACGGTCGCCAACCAGCTTTTCCCAAACATGGATCCCGTCGGGCAGACGCTGCGCATCCGGAACATTCCCTTCAAGATCCTGGGCGTGCTGGCCGCCAAGGGCTTCAATTACTTCGGTCAGGACCAGGACGACACCCTGATCATCCCCTACAGCAGCCACCTCAAGCGCAT
>JANMTJ010000057.1:0-3283 GCA_031390295.1 Oleiharenicola sp. | reverse complement strand
ACGCGCGTCCTCAACCTGGTGCGCAGCGGCAGCGGCCCGCCGTCCGAGCAGGGCAAGCTCGCCGTCCTGTCGGCCCAGGAAAAACGCGTGCTCGCCCTCGTCGCCGAGGGCAAGACCAACAAGGAAATCGCCGAGCAGATGAGCCTCAGCGACAAGACCGTGAAGAATTACCTCAGCAGCGTCTTCGAGAAGCTGAAGATCAAGCGACGCTCGCAGGCCGCCGTCATGTATCTGGAAAATCGGCCCCGGGTGTGACTTTTGGCCCTAGTGACTAGGGCCGTAATGCTGGTCTCAATGCCTGTTAGCGTCTGCCCGCTGTTCAGGTAGGATGGCGTCATGCAATTCCTGCCCCATGCCCGTACCCTGCGGCCGGTTGGTTCACGCCTGCGCCTCGTCGCGGCCTTCACCATCGCCGAGGTCATCATGGCGACCTTCGTCATGGCCCTCGGCATCTCGACCTCGGTTATCGCCATGCAATCCGGCTTCAAGCAAATCGACGTCGCCCGTGGCACCACCCTCGCCTCGCAGATCATCCAGAGCGAAATGGAGCGCCTGCGGCTGTTGAGCTGGACCGGCATTTCCACGCTGGCCACCGCCACCGGCAGTCCCTCCGGCCAGGCGACTGGCGTCACGGTCTTCGACGGTGCCACCTATTTCAGCACGAACGCAAACCTGGCCGGCAAATACACCATCACCCGCACGGTGGCGGCCGAGACCGCCCGGCCCACCGAGATCATGAACATCACCGTGAGCGTGCGCTGGCAGTCCTACGACCTTCGCTGGCACCAACGCTCCTTCACCGCCATCTACGCCAAAAACGGACTTTATGACTACTACTACACCGTTGCTCATCCCTGACCGCCGCCGGCGCAAGGCCGGCTTCACCTTGGTCGAGATCATGATCGGGTCGACCATCAGCGCGTTCATCCTCGCGGGCATCCTGTCCACGTTCCTGTTCATGGGCCGCAGCGGCGCCAACGTGCAGAACTACTCCGACATGGAGAGCCAGGCGCGCAAGGCGCTGGAAATCTTTGCCGAGGATTCCCGCCAGGCCGCGGCCATCACCTGGGTGAGCGCCAACCAGATCAGGCTCACGGTCAATGGTCTGTATCACACTTACACCTACGCGGATGGTGCCACCACCAACACCGGCACCCTCACTCGCGTCATCACGGTCGTGGCCACCAGTGCGGTCAGGAGCACGATGGTCCTGTTGACGGGCATCGTTAATCCGGTGGCCCGTACCGCCAGCAATGGGGCCACCTGCACGCCCTTCTTCCGCGGCTACAATCTCAACGGCGTCGAATTCACCGCGATCCAGTATGCCACTCCCACTGCCGCGGAACTTACCGCGGCCAGCTCCGGGACCAAGCAGATCCAGATCTCGATGGAAGCCACCCGTACCAGCCGGACCGTGGTCGCCGCGACCAATACCGTGCTCTCCGCGCGCTTTATCCTGCGCAACAAACTCGTCACGGCCTGAAACGCCCCTTTACCCATGAAAACCTCCCTCCATTTCCGTTCGGATCGCGGTGCCCTGCTCATCGTGGCGATGCTCATGTCCGCGGTCATCGCGCTCTCGCTCACCAGCTACCTTTCGCTCACGCGCAGCGGCCTCACGATCTCCAATCGCGCGCTCTACAACAACGGCGCGATGAACCTCGCGGAAAACGGCCTGGAGGAGGCGATGTATTCCGTGAACAAGAAAATCGATGATGACACCTATGACTGGGCCAGCGATGGCGGCTGGACCGTCAATGGCACGGCCGCCCAGAAAAAATGGACTGGCTACACCTTTGACCAGAATGCCACCGGCATCCTGCGGGTCTATGTTTACAACTACGCCGGCGTCAGCAGCGCCCCGCGGGCCGTGGCCCGCGCCACCGTCACGCTGGGAGGCGGGACGACGCGCACGATCGACAAATGGGTCGAGGTGACGCTCAAGAAAACATCCAAGTTTTCCAACGGCCTTGTGGCAAAAAACAGTATCACCTTCAACGGTAACAATGTGACTGTGGACAGCTGGGACTCCGATCCCGATAATAACGGTGTTTACGACACTCCATACAGCTCGTCGGTGCGCAACGATCAGGGCAGCGTCGGCACCATTTCCGTCTCGACCGGCGCGGTGGCGACGAATAACGGCGACGTCTGGGGCTATGTCTCCACCGCGGGTGACGATCCCACCAATGATGTCGGTTCCAGCGGCTCGATCCTCGGCGAGACCAGCCCCACCGGCATCAAGGTGGACCCGAGCCGGGTGGCCACGGACTTTTCCGCCAGCTTTGATCCCGTGACTGCCCCCGCCAAGACTTACAACGCGGTGCCCGGCGGCACGATTGATGGTGATTTGGAACTGCCCATTCCGGCCGATGTGGCCGCGGGCAACAAAGTCGATGCCGATGGCAATTACTACTACACGGCCGCCAATATCGATTTCAACAACAAGACCCTCCTGATCACCGGCAAGGTGATTCTCAAACTAACCGACCCCTCTATCGCCATTAAAATGGCAGGTGGTAGCAGCTCGATCAGCATTACTACGGGCACGCTCCAGGTTTACGGCGAAGGCAGTGTCGCCTGCGGTGGCAACGGTGTCTCCAACGGGGTAGATGGAACCGATTCCGGAGTCACACTCAGCGACAGTGAGGCTGGCTCTGCGGCCAATTTCAAGTTCTGGGGCACCAAGACCAGCGGCACTCAAAGCATCTCCATCCATGGCAACGGTGTCTTCAACGGTGTCGTCTATGCCCCGCTGGGCTCGGTCACGATCACGGGCAATGGCAGTGTCGGTGGCTCGATCGTGGCCAACGACATCACCCTGACCGGCAATGCGGCCTTCCACTACGATGAATCCCTGGCCGATGACGGCACCGGCAATCCGTTCCGGGTCTCGGCCTGGCGGGAGATTACTGACATCACGGAGCGCAATACGCTGGGGACGACCGTGCTGAATTTCTGACCTTTCGCTCGCCGCCCCTTTAAATGGAGCGGGGCGCGCCACTTTTGGCAGCGCGCCCCGCGTATGAACTAGTTCCGAAGCCGGTAAGCCGAATTCTGTCCGGGGCTTGCGCCCCGGGATCTTCATTTCTCTCAACATCCGCCGAAGCGGACCTGCCCCGCCATGGTGTCGCTTGCGTGACGCCTGGCGGGATGCGACTAACCCGGGACTGTCCGACGGGCCGCCGAGTCCCCTATTTAGTCTTGCACCGGATTGGGTTTTTCGAGCCGCCGTCGTTGCCTTCGGCGCGGTGGGCTCTTACCCCACCTTTTCACCCTTACC
>JANMTJ010000051.1:0-1695 GCA_031390295.1 Oleiharenicola sp. | reverse complement strand
CTGCAGCATCAGGCGCTGGCCCGCGACTGTGAACCGCGGCGCCAATCGGCTTGGCCCCTGGCTGGTGTTTGCGGCCACGCGCGACAAAGGCATCACCAGCCGCGTGCGCAACTCAGCCAACAAATCGCTTTGCACGTCGACGACATACGGCACCCATTCGCGTGAGCGCGGGCTGGGGTTTTCGTAGACGTCGAACTGCGCCATCGCCACGGCCTGCTGTGCTCTCACCACACGCGCAAGTCGTCGCTCCACAAGCCATGCTGGTCATGGTGCTGGTTGAGCGCATCGATCCACTCGCGATGCAGCTCGCCGAACTGCTTGCGGCGCGCGCGCATCGAGGCGACGCCTGGCCGTGCGAGGCGTTGGTAGTCGGCGTACGACAGCAGCACGGTATCGGGCTGGCCGGCCTTTTCGACCACCACCGGCTCGAGCTTGGCCTGCTGGCACAGGGCGCCGAATCGGTTCTTGGCTTCGGTGGCGGTGACGCGCATGGTCGGTCTGTGCTCGCGTGACATTCAATGGATGGCCATTCTAGCCAATTCCAGCCGGCTGGCCTGCCCCTGGGCACAGCCCTGGGCGCATCACACGTCGAAGACCTGAATCCACTCTTCGCCCAGCATGTCGATGATCTTCACCGCCACTTGGGTGCCCGCCTTGGGTGCCGGCAACTCATACCGACCAGCCACCAGATCTTGCCTGCGCCCCGGCACGTCGGCCAGCGGACCACACAGAAGGCCGCTTCCCTCGATGCGGGATCGAGCGGGCATTCCTCCCATCCGAAGAACGGAACTTGAACGAGCCGTCAACTAGGCGAGATACCCAGCACTTGCAGTGACGACGGCTGCGTGCATTGCCATCCTCCGCAAGAAAGATCCAGTCGACATCGCGAACTCGTTTGCATTCGACCACCAAGTAGGCCGTGTCCCAGTGGTTCTGCAGAACGAGGTCAATAAAGCCGGAGGCCCCACTATCGGCGTCGCGCCAAGCGTGTTCCGTGTACCGCAGGCGCCATCCACCCGGCTTGGCCACGTCAACCAAGTGGCGGACAGCGATCTGAAGGGGCAAGCCCGATTCATTAACCGTCCGCAGTTGAGCAGCAAAGTCTTCATTTGCCATGGGCCGGCCCTCGTATGTTGCGGTCATCGTACTTCGCCGCGCGCCTGCGAGAGTGACGCGAACGAGATGGTGGACAGAGGCCGGGTCGGCCCGGAGGCTTAACAGACTCCGACTCGGCCAAGGGCGATCACGGCTGTGAGTTCTGCCTCGGCACGCGGTCACCTCGAAAGTTGAGCGCTTGCTATGAGGCGAAACACTTTTTTGAGCTTGATCGGCCGCTGTGGGTCGGTCCCCGCCAATCAGGTTGACCACGGTGGCGGCCGCATACGAGCACTTCACGCGGCGGCTTTGTGGACAGTCCGGTTAGCGCCATGCACCGGAACACACATCAATGCTCCTGAGACCAGTTCTCGACCGTGAGGCCGGCCACCCTCGAGAAGTAGCGGGCATTGTTGGTGACGAGCACGGCGCCGGTCGCCATGGCATGTCCGGCGATCATCGCGTCCATGCTGCCGATCGGCGTTCCCGCTTTGTGCAAATCGGCCGCGATCGACGCGAAGTGCGTGGCAGCAGCCTCGTCCCATGGCAGGCACTCAACGCGGAGCAGGAACTGATCGACCAAATGCGCGAGCCGGTGCG
>JANMTJ010000678.1:0-37561 GCA_031390295.1 Oleiharenicola sp. | reverse complement strand
CAGCGGCAAGTCGACCATGATGAACATGCTCGGCTGCCTCGACACCCCGACCACGGGCAAATACCACTTCACCGCCAAGGATGTCTCCAGCATGTCCGACGACGAACTGGCCGACATTCGCAACCGCGAGATCGGCTTCGTTTTCCAAACCTTCAACCTGCTGCCGCGTTCCTCCACGCTGGCCAATGTCGAGCTGCCCCTCATCTATGCGGGTTTGTCCCCGTCGGTCCGGCGGGACAAAGCCATCGAAGTGCTCCATAGCGTTGGCCTCGGCGAGCGCATGGGACACCGGCCCAACGAACTCTCCGGCGGCCAGCGCCAGCGCGTCGCCATCGCCCGCGCGCTCGTGAACCACCCCTCCATCATCCTCGCCGACGAGCCCACCGGCAATCTCGACTCCCGCACGGGCGAGGAGATCATGCAGTTGCTCGAGGAGCTTTATGCGCAGGGCCATACCATCATCGTCGTCACGCACGAGGAGGACATCGCCCGTCACGCCCGGCGCATCGTCCGGCTGCGCGACGGCCTGATCGAGAGCGACGTGCGCCAGAACTGACCCCGCCACCCATGCAACGCCTCTGGAACGAATTCAGCGAGTCCTCCCGCATCGCGATCGCGCAGATCCGGGCGAACATGATGCGGTCGGTCCTCACGGCGCTCGGGGTCATCATCGGCATTGTCGCGGTCACGCTCATGGGCACCGCCATCAACGGCATCGATCGGGGTTTCCAGAACAGCCTGGCGATGCTGGGCGATGACGTGCTTTACGTGCAGAAATGGCCCTGGGGTCGCGTCGACGACTGGTGGAATTACATCAACCGCCCGCTCATCCGCCCGGAAATGTCGGATCGGCTTAACCGGATCATCGACGATTCCAAGGATTCCCTGTTGCTCGTTTCGGTGCCGGTGGCCTTCCGCGGTTCCCCGGTCAAGACCGGCGAGAACCAGATCAGCGGGGTGACGATCATTGGCACCACCTCGAATTACTCGCAGATGATGGCCGCCGACTTCAAGGAAGGCCGGCTGTTCAATGAGACCGAGTCCAACGGCGGCCGGCAGGTCTGCGTGCTGGGCTACGATGTGGCCGAAGCCCTCTTTCCCACCAGTTCGCCCCTGGACCAGACCGTGAAGATTTCGGGGCAGCCCTTCACGGTGATCGGGGTGCTCACCAAACAGGGTGCGTTCCTCGGACTGTTCAGCTTCGACAACCAGGTCATGGTGCCGTTGAACGCCTTCCGGAAATTTTTTGGTTTCAATTCCAACAACGCCCAACTGCGCGTAAAGGTAAGGGACAAGAACCGCATGGAGGAGGCCAAGGAGGAACTCATCGGGGCGATGCGGCGTGTGCGCGGCCAGCTGCCGGGGGAACGCGACAATTTTACCATCAACCAGCAGCAGGCCTTCCGCGACCAGCTGGATCCCATCAAACGAGGCATCGCCGTCGCCGGCCTGTTCATCACCGGTCTGGCTCTCTTTGTCGGGGCCATCGGCATCATGAATATCACCTTTGTCAGCGTGAAGGAACGCACCAAGGAGATCGGGACGCGCAAGGCCCTCGGGGCCCGGCGACGCAGCATTCTGCTGCAGTTTCTCATCGAGGCCGTCTCCATCTGCCTCATCGGCGGCTTGATCGGCCTGTCGCTGACCTTCGGCCTGTGTCTGGTCCTGCAGGTGACGATGCCGAGTCTGCCGGTGGATTTTTCCGGGAGCCTGGTCGTCATCAGCATGGTGGTTTCGATTGCCACCGGCATCGTGTCGGGTTTCGCGCCTGCGTGGGGCGCCTCACGCCTCGATCCCGTGGTGGCGCTCCGCTACGAATAGCCCCATCCCGCCATGAGACTACGCGAAATCCTGCAGATGGCCCTCGGTTCGCTCGGGGTGAACAAGCTCCGGTCGTTCCTGACCATGTCCGGCATCACCATCGGTGTGTTCTCCGTCATCGGCGTCATGACCACTGTGGCCGCCCTGCGCGGATCGATCGAGTCGGGCATGTCCATGCTTGGGGCCAACGCCTTTCAGTTCCAAAAATATCCGGCCGGCTTCAACAACGGCAACAACCGCAAGTACCAGCAGCGCCGCAACATCACGGTCAAGGAAGGGCAGCGCTACCAGCAGTTGATGGAGGGCATCGCGGAGGTCGTCAGCCTGGAGCTCTATGATTTCGGCGCCAATGGCGCGGCGCAGGCGACGTATCTCATCCGCAAGACGGCGCCCGACCTGACCTTTGCCGGCGGCAACCAATACTATTTTCCCGCCAACTCCTATGCCGTCGGCGTCGGCCGCAATTTCACCCAGGCGGACATCGATCTGGCCCGGCCGATCTGCATCATCGGCGAGGATGTCAACCAGAAGCTGTTCCCGGCCGAGTCCGGACTGGGCAAGATCATCAAGGTGCGCGGCCGCACCTATACGGTGGTCGGTATCCTGGCTGCGCGCGGGACCTCCTTCGGCCAGAGCCAGGACGGCATCATCATCGCACCGATCACCCGGTTTCAGATGGAGTTCGGCAACACGCGCCAGTCGCTGAACATCGCGACGCAGGCCCCGTCGCACGAGGTATACAACGAGACCATCGACAAGGCCATCACCGCCATGCGCATCGCCCGGGGGCTGAAGGCGGAGGATGACAATGACTTCGACCTGTTCTCGAACGAGTCACTCATCGCCTCCTTTGCCAAAGTGGCCGATGCCGTGGCGGCGGGTTCCCTTGTCATCAGCGGCATTGCGCTGCTGGCCGCCGGGGTCGGCATCATGAACATCATGCTCGTCAGCGTCACCGAGCGAACCAAGGAGATCGGCATCCGCAAATCCATCGGCGCACGAAAAAACAGCATCCTTTCCCAGTTCCTGATCGAGGCCGTCGCGATCTCTCTGGCCGGCGGCGTCATGGGTATCCTGCTGGGGGTGCTGGGTGGCAATGGTTTGGCCCTGATGCTCAACGCCTCGGTGGTCTTTCCCTGGGACTGGGCGGCCATCGGCCTGCTGGTCTGCTCCGGCATCGGGGTCGGTTTCGGCTTCTACCCCGCGTGGAAGGCCGCGTCCCTCGACCCGATCGAGGCCCTGCGGTATGAATAGTCGACCATCCGCCATGCCGCTGTTTCCCGTGCCTTTGCCCATGGCCGCGAAAATCAGTCATTTCGTCGCTCCGGCGTTCAATTCCGGCTCCCTGTCCCCGTTCGTAGTTATCAGTTGTGTTACAGAGGGGTCCGCAGGGACCCCTCTGTGTTTTTCGGGACGGGAGTAAGCGCTGGCCAAGCCCGCCATTTTCCCTTCATTCTAACCGACCAACTGAATCCCATGTCTGCACCTGCGACCCCTCCCTCCACTCCGGCCACCGCCGCGCCCAAGAAAAAATCCCGCAAACGCCTCTGGATCATCATTGGCAGCCTGCTGCTCGTGACCGCCCTGGTGGTGGGTGCCATTGTGAAGAACAAGGGGAAGGACAAGGCCGTCATGGTGACGACCGAGAAGACGGTCATCAAGACCATCACCCAGAGCGTAAATGCCACGGGCAAGGTCCAGCCGGAGACCGAGGTCAAGATCGCCCCCGAGGTGTCGGGGGAAATCACCGAGTTGCCCTTCCGCGAGGGCGCGGTGGTCAAGAAAGGCGATCTCCTCGTCCGCATCAAGCCCGACAACTACAAATACCAACTCGACCAGCGTGAAGCCGGACTGGCCGCCGCCCGGGCCTCCGCGATCCAAAGCAAGTCCCAGCTGATCAAGGCCGAGGAGGACTATAAACGCAGCCAGGATCTGTCCGCAAAGCAGCTGATCTCGGAATCCGAATCCACCGCCAGCCGGACAGCGTTCGAGCAAGCACAGGCCAATTACGACAATGCCCTCGCCCAGATTCGCAGCCAGGAGGGCCTGCTGGCCCAAGCCCAGGAGCAGCTCAGCAAGACGGTCATCTATGCCCCGATCGACGGCACCGTGAGTTCCCGCACCAACGAGGTCGGTGAACGCGTGGCCGGCACCGGTTCCTACGGCGGGGCCGAGGTGATGCGTGTGGCCGATCTGGCCAACATGGAGGTACGGGTGAACGTCAACGAGAACGACGTCATCAACGTCAAGATCGGCGACAAGGCCAAGATTTCGGTCGACGCCTACCCGAACCGCCGCTTCAGCGGCGAGGTCTGGGAGATTGCCTCCTCCGCCCGCACCCTGGGCCAGAACACCCAGGAAGAGGTCACCAACTTCGTCGTCAAGATCCGTATCACCGACCGCGACGCCGCTTTCCGACCGGGCATGAGTGCCAACGCCGACATTGAGACCAAGACCGTCACCGATGTGGTCGCCGTGCCCATCCAGGCCGTCACCGTGCGCAGCCGCGAGGGCGCCAAGACCATCGACCAACTCACCGGGGACCGGGACAAGAAGACCAAGGAAACCCAGGGCGAGGGCGCCGCCGCCGCCGTCAACCAAAAGGATCAGCGCGAGCGCGAACGCGCCGACCGCGAGGCCCTGCAGCGTGTTGTCTTCCTGCGTGAGGGGGACAAGGTCAAGATGGTGAACGTCACGACCGGCATCGCCGACACCACGCACATGGAGATCGCCTCGGGCCTCAAGAAGGACGACGAAATCGTCACCGGCCCCTTCAGCGTTATCACCCGTGTGCTCAAGGACGGGGACAAGGTCCGGATCGAGCCGCCCAAGAAGCTAGCCGAGAAGAAAAAGTAAGCAACCTTCGCGTCCAACATGACACCTGTCGCTCCCGCCTTCACGCGCACCTATCGTCCCCCGGGACAGCTCGTCATCCACATTGAGGGCGTGACCAAGCTCTACCAGATGGGCGAAGAGACGATTCATGCCCTGCGCGGCGTCGCGCTCACCATCCGCCGCAACGAATACCTGGCCATCATGGGCCCGTCCGGTTCCGGCAAGTCCACATTGATGAACATGCTCGGGTGCCTCGACACCCCGACCGCCGGGCACTACGACTTCAATGGGAAGAGCGTGGCCCACATGGTGGACGACGAGCTGGCCGACATCCGCAACCGCGAGATCGGTTTCGTCTTCCAGACCTTCAACCTCCTGCCACGCTCCAACGCCCTGCACAACGTCGAGCTTCCGCTCATCTATGCCGGCCTGTCCCGCCACGAGCGCCTGGAGCGCGCGCGCCAGGCGCTGACGGATGTCGGCCTCGGCGACCGCATGCACCACCGGCCCAATGAGCTTTCCGGCGGCCAGCGCCAGCGCGTCGCCATTGCCCGCGCCCTCGTCACCCGCCCGTCCATCATCCTGGCCGACGAACCCACCGGCAACCTGGATTCCAAGACCGGCGTGGAGATCATGGATCTCTTCGAGCACCTCTATGCCTTGGGCAACACCATCATCGTCGTCACCCACGAGGAGGATATCGCCCGGCACGCCCGGCGCATCGTCCGCCTGCGGGATGGCCTGATCGAGTCCGATGCCCTGGCCACCTGATTCCAGCCCATGAGACGCTTGTACTATGAATTGTTCGAGTCCCTGCGCATCGCGTTTGCGCAAATCCTGGCGAACAAGCTGCGCTCGGCCCTCACGGCCCTCGGGGTCATCATCGGCATCGTGGCGGTCACCCTGATGGGCACCGCCATCAAGGGCATCGATGCCGGTGTCGACCGCAGCTTTGCCGGCTTTGGTGATGATCTGCTCTATGTTTCGAAGTGGCCGTGGAGCAATGTCGAGGACTGGTGGAATTACCGCAACCGCCGCCCCATCCGGCACACCTATGCCCGGCAGATCAACGAGTGGATCGCGGAAAACCCCGCCAGCCCGCTCAAGATTGCCGTGCCGACCGGCGAGCGGTTCACCACCATCGTACGCGGGCAGTACCGGCTGAACAACATCTACACCCTCGGCACCACGGCGGATTATTCCCGCATCACCCGCTCCGACCTGAAGGAGGGGCGTTTCTTCACCGAAACCGAGGGCCAGGTTGGCGCCAATATCTGTTTCATCGGCTTCGACGTGGCGGACGCGCTGTTCCCCAACGAGTCCCCCTTGGGCAAGACGATCCGGATTCGTGACCAGAATTTTACGGTCATCGGCGTGGCCGCCAAGCAGGGCAGCTTCCTGGGACTCTTCAGTTGGGATTCCATGGTCGCCATGCCGCTCACCACTTACCGTCGCTACTATCGGGTCGGTGAGGATGGCGAGATCCGGGTGCAGGTGGACGGCACCCGCATGGCGGAGGCCCGGGAGGAACTGCAGGGCCTGATGCGCCGCCTCCGCATGCTCGGACCCGAGAAACGCGACGACTTCACCATCAACGAACAGGGCACGATCCGCGCCCAGCTCGACCCGATCAAGAACGGCGTGGCCCTGGCCGGTCTCTTCATCACCGGCCTGGCGCTCTTCGTCGGCGCCATTGGCATCATGAACATCACCTACGTCAGCGTGAAGGAACGCACCAAGGAGATCGGCACCCGCAAGGCCCTCGGGGCTCGCCGCCGCACCATTCTCCTCCAATTCCTCATCGAGGCGGTGGCCATCTGCTTTGTCGGCGGGGTGTTCGGACTCACACTCGCGGCCGGCCTGACCTCGGTGGTTGGAGCCGTTGCGCCGTCCTTTCCCCTCGTGTTTTCCACCAGCTTGGTTGTCACCGGCCTCGCCGTCTCGGTCTTCACGGGCATCTTCAGCGGCTTCGCCCCGGCCTGGGCGGCCAGCAAGCTCGACCCAGTGGTCGCGCTCCGTTACGAATGAACTATTCCGAAATTCTTCGGCTGGCCCTCGATTCCCTCAAGGCCAACAAGCTGCGCTCGGGGCTCACCATGCTCGGTATCGCGGTGGGGGTGTTTTCCGTCATCGGCGTGATGACGGTCATCACCGGCCTGCGGGGCTCGATCGAGTCGGGCCTGAACGTGCTCGGGGCGAACAGTTTCCAGTTCTCGAAATATCCCGCGATCAATTTCAGCGATCCCCGCCAGCGCTTCGCCAACCGCCGAGACATCAACTATGCGATGGCTTCCCGGTTCAAGGAACTGATGGGTGACTCGGCCCAGGTCAGCCTCATGCTCCGGCGCGGCGGCCGCGTCGCCATCTACCTGGACCGGCGCACGAATCCCAACGTCATCCTGGGCGGGGCGGACGAGAACTTCATCACCGCCCGCAACTTCGAGATCGCGGCGGGCCGTAATCTCGGCCCGGACGACGTCGAGTTCGGGCGCGCGGTGGTCCTGCTGGGCGATGAGCTGACCAAGAAGCTTTTCCTCAACGAAAATCCCCTGGGCCGGATGGTGCGCATCGATGGCCAGGCCTACTCCGTGGTCGGCCTGCTGGCGCCGAAGGGTTCTTCATTCGGGCAGAGCCAGGACAATTTTGCAGTTACTCCGATCACGCAGTTCCTGGAAGCCTATGGCCGCTCCGGCCGTTCCATCAGCGTCAACATCCAGTCGGCCAACCAGGCCGAGCTGGCCGCCACGCAGGAGACCGCCGTCGGCACGATGCGGCTCGTGCGCGGCCTGGATCCCGAGGACCCCAATGATTTTGAGATCTTTTCCAACGACTCGCTGATCGAGGCCTTCAACAGCGTGGCCAGCGTCGTGGCCGTCGGGGCCTTTGTCATCAGCGCCATTGCCCTGCTGGCCTCGGGCGTGGGGGTCATGAACATCATGCTCGTCAGCGTCACGGAGCGTACCAAGGAGATCGGCATCCGGAAGTCCATTGGCGCCAAGAAGCACAATATCCTGATGCAGTTCCTCATCGAGGCCGTCGTGCTCTCCCTTGTCGGTGGGCTGGCCGGCATTGCGGTCGGGGTGATCGGCGGCAATATCGTTGCCAACATGCTCAACGCCACGGCGATCTTCCCCTGGGGCTGGACCATCGCCGGCATGGTGGTGTGCTCCGGCATCGGCATAATCTTCGGTTATTATCCGGCGTGGAAGGCCGCCGCCCTCGACCCGATCGAGGCCCTGCGCTACGAGTGACACTGCCTTCAGCCGCGGCGGATCTCGGAACCTTTGAAGCGGATGATGGTGCGATAGACCTTCTTCACCCGGCAGATGATCTTGCCCGTCTTGAGGTCGACCGATTCGGGCACCTCGATGCGGTGCACGTCCACCACGGCGTGGTAGCCGCGCTCGGAAAAGATGTCGATGAACATGGCCAGGGCGTCGGACTCGCTGAGCACGGGATCCTCGCTGTTGATGTTGGCGTGGCCGGAGAGGGCGTGCCGCATCACGATCGGCATGATCTTCTTGTCGATCAGGGTGACGACGCGCTGGAAAAGCTCGGGGTTGTTCAGTTCATAGCCATCGAGGCGGCGGACAAGCTCCTGCCGGGCGTGGACGACAATCTCACTCGCGAGGGGCAGGGTGCGCAGCCGGTCGTAGGTGCGGGGATCCAGCTCCAGCGAGCTTTGGTATTCAAATTCACCGAGGATGTTCTGCTCGACCTCGGCGATTGAGCCCTGCGCGTTGATCAGGTGATAATAGAAAATGTCCTTGAGGGAGAGGAGGGCGTCCCACGTCTGCTCCTTGAACACGCGGTACCGGCGGCGGGCGAGCTTCTCGTCGAAGTCGGTGGCACGTTCCTCGAGCAATTTGCCATGCCCGGTGCGGCGGACCTCGTCGTTGTGCGCCATGGTCTCCCGCCCGCGCTTGAGCTGGCGGGCCACGCTCTCCTTCTCGTCGATGAACAGGCCGACGATCTGGATGACGGGCTGGCGGAAATGGATGGCCAGAGGGGTACCGTAGTGCTCGCGCCACAGCTGGGTCATTTTCTCGTAGAGCATCTTGAGGCACTCCACCTGCACCGTCGTGCGGGGGAAGCCGTCGAGAATGGCGCCGTCGCGGTATTCCGGCTTGAGAAGCTGGCGGAGAAGGATGGCAAGCACCTCGCGGTCGCCGATCATGTGGCCCGCGTCCTTCACCTTTTTCATCTCCGGGGTGTCGAGCAGGGAGCTCATCACGATGGGCGGGCAGGTGAGCCCGCGGGTGCGCGAGATGAAGGCGGTGTGCGTGCCCTTGCCGGAGCCGGGCGCGCCGCCCAGGAGAATGATCTCCTTGGGGAACCGCAGGTGGTCGCGGCCGAAGTGTGACTCCAGATCCTCCCAGATGGGATCAAAGATCACCTGGGCATCCTTGATTTCGAGGTCCGGGGCGGGGTTGGCGGGGGTGGGCTTGCCGTTGGTCGGTTCCATGCGGGAGGCTGCAAATAAAGGGGGCGGCGTGTCATAGGCGACAACAATTGCCGCCCGTCGGACTGTCCCGTCCCCGGCCCGGGATCAGCTCTTGCGGCGCATGACCTGCGGGGCGGCCTCCAGCTGGCCGCGGGTGACGCCCAGCTGGTTGATGAGCTTGAATTCCCGCCACAGCTCCGCGCCGGTAATCTCGCCCCGGATCAACTGCCGGTAGCGGCCGACCGTGCGTTGGAGCTCGTCACCATCCTCGTTGAGGAATTCGATGCGGAAGGAGCGGGCGCCGAGCGCCAGCAGCCGGTCGGCGAACTCCGCCCCGGTCTGGGCACGGGAGTTATAGACCGTGTTGCGGCAGCCGGCATCGGCCTTGAGCGGGTGCTCGGCCCCCACGCGGTCGCGCAGGCGCACATCGTGCCGGTCACAGGGCCGGCCGCAGTTCTTGTAGTCGGTGCCGTCCGAAAGAAAGGCGCAGAACACGCAGTGCTCCATGTGAAACATGGGCATGTGTTGGTGCAGGGTGATGTCGAACCACGCGGGTGGGGCGCCTTGGAGCAGCGTCTCCAACTGCGCGACGTTAAGGTCGTAGGAGGCGGTGACGCGTTCCAGGCCGTAACGGTGGATGAAATAGTCGGCGGTGAGCGGGTTGGCGATGTTCAGCGAGAAGTCGCCGCGACGGCGCTTGCCGGCGAACCACTGCAGGTGGTCGTAGTTGCGCACCAGGTAGCCGTCGGCATCGCAGGAGAGGATCAGTTTGAGGATCCATTCCTCGCCGGGCTTGAAGACCCGCGGGGGCACCACCCACAGCGTGGCGGTGGTGTCGGGGCCGCGAAGTTCGTGAAAACGGGTGACCGCCTCACGGTATTTTTTCGGGTCCTCGAACTCGGCGTAGATCGTGCGGGCGCCGGCCTGCCAGGTGGCGTCGAGCTGGTGCAGGTGCCGGATGACAACGATGAGTTCGGGCTCGGTTTGGGCTGTGGGAGCGAGCTTGCTCGCGACAGGCGTGGAGGTCGCGAGCAAGCTCGCTCCCACAGGATTGGCCATCACCGTCCAGCGCTTGGGCGCGGCGCGCTGGGCGTCGAGGTCGGCGACGATGCGACGCCGGAGCTCGTTGAGCTCGCTGACGGCGAGGATGACCTCGCCTTCGAGTTCGTTGGCAAACTGGCCGAGTTCGAAAGGGGTGCCGCCCAGCCGGCCGAGCTGGTCACGGAGGCGCTCGGTCGTGAGCGGCTGCTTTTGGGCCGGGGCGAGTGGCATGGCCGAGTCCACCTGGGCCACGTGGCCCTCGTCGTCGCGGGCGATCAAGGTAAGCGGTCCACCGGTGTGGCCGTGGACGGCGAGGTGCAGGGGCCGGCGGAAGCGGACCTGGTCGCCCTCGTAGGACTGCCGCAACCGGCGATCAAGTTCGGGGTCATTGGTTTTCCAGAGACGGTTTCCCGGCTGGATACGGTTGAAGTCGAGGTCGCCGTGACCGAAACGGAGGACGGTTTCATCATTGCGGGTCTCGACCTGGTAGACGCGTCCGCCCTGTTCTTTCTCGTCAGGCCGGCCGGCGTCGAACACCAGGCCGTCGCCGGGTTTGAGGGGAGCCTCCAGCTTCAGTGCGACATGGTCGCGGCCGACGCGCGTGACCAGGCCGAGGAAGACGCCGCGCTTGGTGCCGAAGCGGGCGTGTGCGAGTTCCTGGTTGTTGATGCCGCGGAACCAGCCCGGGTAGAGCCCGCGCGAGAACCCCATTTCCAGATCGTAGCGGGCAGTGACCGGATCAAATGGAGGCGGGGTGCCCTCACCCCGCGAGGTGGCCATCGCCACGTCGAGCGCCCGGCGGTAGACGCGGGTGATGTTGGCGACGTATTCAGGGCTCTTGAGGCGGCCCTCGATTTTCAGCGAGGCCACGCCGGCCTGGATGAGCTCCGGGAGTACGTCCAGGCCGGATAGGTCCTGCGGACTCAGGAGATAACGGCGGTCGCCGAGCTCCACCTTGGCCCCGTCGGAGACGAGGTCGTAGGGCATGCGGCAGGCCTGCGCGCACTCACCGCGGTTGGCGGACCGGCCGCCGAGCGATTCACTGGTCAGGCACTGGCCGGAATAGGCGACGCAGAGCGCTCCATGCACGAAGACTTCGAGCGGGAGCGAGACGGCGGCGGAATTCTGCGCCTCGCGGATGGCAGCGATTTCCTTGAGGGAGTTCTCGCGGGCCAGCACGACAAGATTGGCCCCGAGCTCCCGGGCAAAGTCCACCCCGGCGGAGCTGGTGATGGTCATTTGCGTCGAGGTGTGGATCGGGAAGTCGGGGGAGATCGCCCGGATCAGCCGGCAGATGCCGATGTCCTGCACAATGGCGGCGTCAACGCCGGCGCTGATGATGGCGCGCAGGTATTCCCGGGCGGCAGTGAGCTCGTCGGCGAAGATGAGGGTGTTGAAGGTCACGTAGCCGCGCACGCCGCGCCGGTGCAGGAACTCCATGAGGCGCGGCAGATCGGCGGCGGTGAAGTTTTTGGCGCGCATCCGGGCGTTGAAACGCTCGAGCCCGAAGTAGATCGCATCGGCGCCGTTCTCCACCGCCGCTCGGGCACAATCCCAGTCACCGGCGGGCGCGAGCAGTTCCGGCCGCACCGGCACGGGGTGCGGCGGGATGGTTTCGCTGGGAGCGGGGGCCGGCATGGAGGGTCAGGCTTTCGCGAATTTGCGCCGGGTGCAAACTCAGGTTGCAGGGGCGGTGGGCGGCTGGAAGGGCATGGCCGTGCCGCTGGCCGCGACCGGTCCGACCACGGCGCGGGCGGCCTCCGCGAAGAGTTGCGCCCCCTTGCTGAGGTGACGCCGGCGGTGCCGGATCAGCGCGATCTCACGGGTGAGGGGCGGGCCGGACAGGCGGCGGTAGACCAGCCCGGCGGGATCGTTGGGCGAGCGTGCGCTGCGGGGCAGGATGCTGATCCCCAGTCCGAGTGCGGTCAGTGACTTGAGGGTGCTGATCTGGGCGCAGCGGTGGGTGATGTTGGGCGTGAAGGCGTGTTCGTCACTCAGATTTTGCATGAGCTGGGAGGTCAGGGTGGAGGCACCGCCGGCCATGATGAAGTTTTGATCGCGCAGATCGGCGGCGGTGATTTTGGCCTTGGTGGCCAGCGGGTGGTCGGCACTGACCGCGAGCAGCAACGGCTCGATGAACAGGCTGGTGATTTCAAGGTTGGGATCGACCAGGGGCAGCGAGACGACACCCCAGTCCAGTTCGCCTTCCAGCACAGAGGCGACGATGGGGGTACGAAAATCCTCCCGGCTGCGCAGCTTGATGGTGATGTCGTTGGCGCGACAGTAGGCCACGACCGTGTGGAGGATGAAGTGGGCCACGGTTGGTATGGCGCCGACCGACACCCGGTAGCCCAAGCCGGGGTCTTCCTTGAGCTCACGGAGTACGTTGTCGGCTTCGGTGATCATCCGGCGAGCCCGCTCCACGAGAACCTGACCGGCATCGGTCAGGGTCGCTTTGCGGCCCATACGGTGAAACAGCTTCTGTCCGAATTCCTCTTCAAGATTAATAATCTGTTGGCTTAGAGATGGTTGAGATACAAATGAGCGCCCGGCTGCTTTGGTGAAATTACCTGTCTCTGCGACTGCCAAGAAGTAACGCAATTGGTATAGCTCCATAGGTAAATCAGATGATATCTATAGAAACTAAGTATTTAGACTATTGCAAGCTGTGAGGTATACTCCGGGCGTCACCAAAGCAGGTGACCAAGCAAACAAAACTTAACCACGACAAGTTTATGAACAACAAGATCATCCAAGTCATCACAACCACAGTAGCCAGCGCCCTTATTGCGGGCCTCGGCGGCATGGAGGTCACGGGCAATATCCTGACCGGTGCGACTATCGGCCTGAGCTACCTCGCGGTGGCCGTACTGGTCGCGATTGCCGCCTCAGACTATCGGGGCAGCCAGCGAGACTATACCGCCTGATTGAGGCGCAAATTTAAGTCAGGTTAGCCTAACAGGGGCCGGTGGGTGCAACCCCCGGCCTCTTTTTATGTCTGCACCCGGCATGTCCCCCGGTAGCGTTAGACAAATTCTCCGGCCCGTGACGCTCTTCAGGAAACAACGCGAAAACCCCCGCATGGAGCGCACGAATGAGCAAAACGACTGGAAACAATGGATCGAGGCCCATGGCCCCAAGCTGCTCTTGTGCGCCCGCCAGTGGACCCGCTCGCTGGCCGACGCCGAGGACGTGCTGCAGGAAGCCTTCGTGCGCTACTGGCGGCACCAGCGGCATCTGCCGGGGAATCCCCAGGCGCTGTTGGTCACCTCAATCCGCCGGGCGGCGCTGGATCTCGCCCGGCGCGAAGACCGGCGCACAGCCCGGGAAGAGAAAGCCGGAGGCGGGATCGAGGAGAGCGGCATCATTTTTGAAAAACTGCCCGGTGAAGGCGACGAGCGACGCATCGAGATCGAGCTCGCGATGCAACGTCTGCCCGCCGAACAGCGCGAGGTGCTCGTGCTCAAGATCTGGCAGGAATTCACCTTCGAACAGATTGCCGAGGCCCTCGGCATCCCGCCCAACACCGCGGCTTCGCGTTATCGCTATGCGCTAAACGCGCTGCGGAAGGAACTGGAGCCCCTTTGCCATGGATGAAACACTGCAAGAACTTGAAAACGAACTGCAGCGCCTGACTCCGCGCCGTCCTTCCGCCGGCCTGATGCAGGCGTTCGAGCGCGAGCTTGGACCGACGGCCGCGGTTGAACCCGCAGTCCGTTACAGCTCGGCGACAACCTGGCGCTCCTGGAAATGGGCGACCTGGTCTCTCGCCGGCGTGGCCACCGCCATTGCCCTTGCGATGATCCTGCAGTCCCATCGCCAACCGGTGCAGACTCCTGCCGTCGCCGCCACCCAGCCGGTTGCGCCCATGACGGCGGAGACCCCGGTCAATCGCTACCAGCCTGTCCGGGCCTCTTCGGTGCTCTACGACTTGAAGGAGGACGGCACGGCCTATCTGCCCGACCGGACCGAAGGCCGGCAGGTCCGCTACCGTTACGTCGACACCTACACCTGGAAGAATCCCGCCACCAACGCCTCGCTCCGCTGGAGCGTGCCGCGAGACGAAGTCCGGTTGGTCCGGGCAAGCCTCGATTGAAAGATTTCCCCATGAATAACAAACTAGTCATCCGTCTCATTCCCGCCCTCTTGCTCGTGACCTCGGCCTTGGCCGAGGGTGAACCGAAGAAAGAGATCGTTATCCGCCGCCACGCCGAAGCCGGCGGTCCCCACTTCAATGTCGCAGTCGACAGGGACCGTGGTCCCGTCGAAATGGAGAAGGTCGCCTACCTTGGCGTCGAAACCATGCCGGTCGATCCCACCGTGGCGACCCAGCTGGCCCTGGCGCGTGATACGGGACTGGTCGTCCGCCGCGTGGCTGACGGCAGCCCGGCAACCAACCTGCTCCAGAAGCACGATATCCTGACGAAGCTCGACGACCAGATCCTGATCGACATGCGTCAGCTCAGCGTGCTCGTGCGCAACCACAAGGCCGGCGTTGAGGTGAAGCTCACGCTGATCCGCGGCGGCAAGGAGATCACGGTCAAAGCCAGGCTGGGCGAGCGTGAGGTGCCGAAACTGGCGATGGGCGCGGGACAGCCTTTCATGCAGTTTTTTGGAGCAGACGGTCCGGGCGGCGGAAACATGATGATCCAACATGGCATGCCGGGACTCCCGGCCATGGAAGGCCATGAGGCTGGCGACGTCATGCGCCTGATCGGCGGCGACCGGATGAACTGGTTTGCCCAGCCCCGCGTGCATGTCTTCAAGCGCCACGGGATCAAGGGCTCGACCATCCTTGATCTGCCCTCCGGCAATTTTGTCTTTTCCGACGACGCTGGTTCGGTCGAGGTCAACGCCAGCGAGGGCAAGCGTGTGCTGACCGTGAAAAACAAGCAGGGCGAGGTCACATTCCAGGGGCCGATCAATTCACCCGAGGATCACAAAAAGCTTCCGCCCGAGGTCATGGCGCGTCTCGAGGCCATCGGCAGCGCCGATCTGGGCGACGAGGATGACGGCATTGAAGTCGAGACGAAGGTCATGGAGCCCGCGACGAAGACGAGGCAGTTGCTGCCGTCGCGCGCGCCGGAGGCCGGGATGCGTTCCCTCTAAAAAGTTACGGCGCGGTCAAGCCGCGTCGGTGTGTGTGCAATGCAATCGGGGTCGCTCAAAAAGCGGCCCCGATTATTTTTCAAGCCGCCGGAGCATCAGCAGGTGCGGGACGCTTGAGGAAGATTGATATGATGAGGGACAGGATCAGGCCGAATAAAACCGCCATGATCGGCGTCATGATGGCCATGCTGACCGGTCCCATGAACATGCGGGTAAAGCCCTCGGCTTTTTCCATCTGGTCCGCACCCATGCCGGCCTGCTCCCATTTGGCGCGAATCAACTCCATATTGTAGTCCACGAACTCCGTGTTCACGAATTTGAAGTGGATGAAGGTATAGACGGCGCTCATCAGGCCGGAGTAGAGCGAAATCAGCACGCCGGTGCCCACGCCCTTGCCGTAGCTCAAGTATTTTCCCGGGGACTCCTCGCGCACGGCCTTGATGCCGAGCCACAGGACGACAAACATGATGCAGAAGCCCAGCCATTGGAGATGTTGGCCGGTGGCGAGTTTCTCCGTCTGGTAGCCAGTGAAATATAAGAGGAGGTTGAAGACCGCCGAGATGATTGTCAGCGTTAGTGCGTAGGTGAATTTTGTGCCCATGTCCCGAATCTGGGACAATCCGGCAGCGGGCACAATGCTGGAATGACGGCCGGCCGCAGGGCCGGATGAGCGGCTCAGCTATTGTCGCCGTCGAGCACGCGGCCGAGGCCGCCTAGAATCGAGCCCTCCTCGCGGCCGCCCCGTCCGGTCCTAGGCGCGGCCGAGATGATGCGTCCGGCGAGGCGGGAGAAGGGGAGGGACTGGAGCCAAATTTTGCCCGGACCGCGCAAGGTCGCGAAGAACAGGCCTTCGCCGCCGAACAGCGCGGTCTTGATGCCGCCCACCAGCTGGATGTCGTAATCCACGGTGGGCTGGAAACCGACGATGCAGCCGGTGTCCACCCGGAGGGTCTCGCCGGGGGCGAGCGTGCGCTCCAGCAGGGTGCCGCCGGCGTGGATGAAGGCCCAGCCGTCGCCGGTGAGTCGCTGCATGATGAAGCCCTCGCCACCGAACAGGCCGGCGCCAAGCCGCTTTTGAAAGGCGATGCCCACGCTCACGCCCTTGGCGGCGCAGAGAAAAGAGTCCTTCTGCACGATCAATTCGCCACCAAGTTCGCTGAGCTTGACTGGCAGAATTTTACCAGGGTAGGGCGCACCGAAGGCGACCTTCTTCTTTCCCATGCCTTGGTTCTGAAACACGGTCATAAATAGCGACTCGCCGGTGAGCAGGCGCTTGCCGGCGCCCAGCAGCGCGCCCATGAAACCGGTGTTTTGCTGCGAGCCGTCGCCGAAGATGGTCTCCATGGCGATGCTGTCGTCCATGTACATCATGCCGCCCGCTTCGGCCACCACGGCCTCCTGCGGGTCGAGCGCGACCTCGACGAACTGCATGTCGTCGCCGTGGATCTTGTAGTCAATTTCGTGCATTGCGTTCATAAGTGGTGGGAAGAACCCGCATCATCGCAGGAAAGTCGCGAAAGTTCATCAGGAATCCGCGGGCTTGAGTGTAACGATGGTCGCACCCCAGCCGCCGGATGTCTCGTCGCCCGGGCCGAAGCTGAGCACAACGGTTGACCGGCGCAGCTGCGCTTCGACCGTCGTGCGCAGCGTGCCGATGCCCTTGCCATGAATGACCCGGACGCGTCGCAGTCCGCGCCGCCGGCACTCGGCGAAGTACTCCTCGAGCAGGCTGGCGATTTCCGCCGGCCGAAACGTATGCAGGTCGAGTTCACCCGTAATGGGAATCGCCACCGGGTCGTTGGGGTTGTCCGTCGGCATGTCAGCATGATTGTCCGGCGGGGAAATCAGGCGACAAAAAACCCGCTCTGCAGAGAGCGGGTTTTTGCACACACACCCTAACAAAGAACGCACTGGCACTAAAATCAGAGATTCGCGAACCGGAGAGCCTTGGCATCCAGCGCGGCGAGCGGGGGCAGATTCGGCCGCATCGGCGTGATCTTGACCAGAGGCAACCCGATGAGCGTGAAGGTGGCGGCCCGGGCCTGCTGTCGCAGCTCATTCAGGCTGGCATTTACTTTCTGCTCGGCCGGCTGCGAGAGTGGTACCTGCACCACATAGGTGGGAAGGACCAGCATGGGGGTCTCGGCCTGGCTGGGAGCGGCGCTGGCCTGGGTGGCGAGTACCGCGAGACTGACGAGAGTGAGAAGTGAAGTTGTTTTCATGAGAAGGGTCTTGTTGCCCTCAATACACGCAAGCGATGTGCCAAGTTGCAGGGCGCGACGTAAGTCCCCTCACTTCAGGCATAAGAATTATTCTTGGCCGTTTGTGTCAGGGAAGCGGCGGACACCAACGGGGCGAATTTGATATTCCTGCATCCCGCGATTGGGAAAACGGCGTGGAATGAAGACGACGATTTACCATGACGGAGGGCTCGTCTTTTTCCCGGCAGGCCCAATCGTGCACGCCACCAAACGATCCCGCGTGCTTACCCTCGATCATGTCACCAAGCGTTACGGCTCGCTCACGGCGCTCGATGGCGTGTCGCTCCAGATCGAGGCCGGAGAATTCTTCGGCCTGCTCGGGCCCAACGGGGCCGGCAAATCCACGCTCATGTCGCTGGTGGCGGGACTGCGCGCGCCCGATGCGGGCAGCATCACGTTGAACGGCCAGCCCGTCTCCGCCGCCCACCCGGAGGGTCGCGCCGCCCTCGGGCTCGTGCCGCAGCACGTCGCACTTTATCCCAAGCTCAATGCCGAGCAGAATCTCCGCATCTTCGGCCAGCTTTACGGCCTGGGCGGCGTGGTCCTCCGCGATCGCATCAACGAGGGGCTGGAAGCCATGCAGCTCACCGACCGGCGGCGCGACGCCGTGCAGAATTTTTCCGGCGGCATGCAGCGCCGGCTCAACATCGTGGCCTCACTGCTGCACCGGCCCAAGCTGCTGTTGTGCGACGAGCCCACGGTCGGGGTTGATCCCCAGTCGCGCAACGCCATCTTTGAGTTTTTGGAAAAACTGAACCGCGAGGGGCTGACGGTGATCTATTCCACCCACTACATGGAGGAGGCCACGCGACTCTGCTCGCGCATCGGCATCATCGATCATGGGAAGATTCCTGCGCTCGGCACCCTGGATGAACTGCTGCTCAGGTTGCCATTCGAGGAGGAAGTTCGTTTTCCAATCGATGAGGCCACCGTGGCACTGGCCGCTCAGCTGACTTCGTGCGGCGCGGTGGAACGCAGTGAGGATCATTTCCGCTTCCGGCCGAACTCCGGCTACAAGCTATCCAGCTTTTACAACCTCACCGAGTCACGCGGTCTGCCGGCGCGGCATTTCACCAGTCAGCGGCCTACACTCGAGGCGCTGTTCCTGCACCTGACCGGCCGCACTCTCCGCGAATAACCCTCCCGCCATGCGCACCATTTTCGTTCTCGTTCGCAAGGACTTCGCCAATTTCTTCGCCAACAAGGCGGCGGTCTCGCTGACCTTCATCGTGCCGTTCGCACTCATCTGGCTCTTCGGACAGGTCTTTGGCGTGAATCGCACGGATTCCGGCCCGACGGGCATCCCGCTGGCGGTGGTCAACGCGAGCGACAACCCGGCGGCGGTCCGCCTGATCGAGGCCCTGCAGGCGGAGAAAGCCTTCAAGGTGCTCACCGGCTACACCGCCGAGGACAAGACGGAGCATAAGTTCCGCGAGGAAGACCTGGCACCCAGGATGCGGGCCAACGAATTCCGCTTCGCGGTCGTGATTCCCGCCGATCTCTTCAGTGAGCAAAGCCTCGGCCTGCACCTGAAGATCTACACCAACCCGCGCAACGAGATCGAGACGCAGCTGGTCAACGGCATCCTGCAGAAGACCATTTTCTCCAACGTGCCCCAGCTGCTCGGACAGTCACTAGTCGCCCGCGGTCGCGGAGTGCTCGGGGCCGACCGGATGGACAACTTCACCCAGGCCATCGCCGACAATGTCGCAGGCAATTTTGGCGGTGATCCCGCCGAGATCAGGAAAAGAATCGAGCGGGGCGAAATCAACCTGACCGGTACCGGTGGCACCGGCAGCGGGGCCGGCGGTGACGACCTGTTCTCCCAGGTCATCCGCATCGAGTCGGTCCAGGTGGCGGGGCAGGATGTGAAGTCGCCGGCGGCCACGCGCATCGTGGGCGGTTGGGCGATGCAGTTCCTGCTTTTTGCGCTGAGTGCCGCCGCCACGGCCCTGTTCTACGAACGCGACCAGGGCATCTTTCACCGCATTCTGGCCGGCCCGGTCAGCCGGTCGCAGATCCTCTGGAGCAAGTTTGTCTATGGCGTCTGCATCGGGATGCTGCAGCTCGTCACTCTTTTTCTGGCCGGGCGCATCCTCTACGGCATCGATGTGGAGCATCACATCGGTTTTCTGCTGCTGGTCTGCGCGTTTGCGGCGGCGGCCTGCACGGCCTTTGGCATGCTGCTGGCGGCCATCTCGCCGTCTCCCGAGGCGGCGAGCGGTCTGGCCACGTTCCTGATCCTGTTGATGTGCGCGGTCGGCGGCGCCTGGTTTCCGGTGACGCTGATGCCGGAGTTCATCCAGCAGGCCAGCAAGTTCACCCTGGTCTACTGGGCGATGGAGGGATTCGCGCAGGTGTTGTGGGCCAACGCCACCTTGTTGGAACTTCTGCCCACGCTGGGCATTCTGGGCGGCATGACGGCGCTCGTGATGGCGGTCGCCGTGTGGCGCTTCAATCGCGGGAAGATCTTCGGCTGACCCTCACTCCGCGTTCGGGGGTGGAACAGCGGGTGCCGGCGTCTCGCCTTGGACAATGGTGCCAGCCGGCCGCGACGCGGGCGACGAGGGCGGTTCCTCCATGGCGCGGCGGACTTCCTGCTCGACGCCACTGGTGGCCTTTTTGAATTCGCGCACCGCCCGGCCGAAGCCACGGGCGAGGTCGGGGAGACGGTTGGCGCCAAACAGCAACAGGATCACGAACATGATCATCAGCAGCTCGGGGCCGCCGATACCCTCGATGAAGGCTGAAGGAAAAGACAAGTTTTCGGGTGGCATGCTGTGGTGAACGTGTCCGGAATTGTCGTGATATCAACCGATGGAAATTTCGGTGTAGAATTTCTGGGTCTGGCCGGGGGCGACACTATGCAGACCGACCTTGGTCTCGTGGGCGTTGGGCGGCCCCATCCAAGGTTCGACGCAATAGTAGGGTGATTTCTCGTCCTGGGTCCACGTCACGACCGCAAGTTCCTTGGCGCTGCTGCCGGCCATGCTGGTGCGGAAAAGCAGGCGGTTGCCCGTACCCGCCTCGGTGACGGCAAAGACCTCGCGGCGCAGGCCGGTGTGGATGAGGTCCACGAGATTCTTGTTGTCGAGGGTCTCGCGGGGACCGACCCGGGGTCCGGCATAGAGCGAACCCTGCTCGTCGCGCAGCAGGTGCTTGGTGGCGGTGGTTTCCAGCACGTAGTCGCGGCGGGTACGGCCGGGACTCCAGGGCAGGGTGAAATAGAAATGGTGCCCAGCCGACCAAGGGATGGGGGTCGGGCCATGATTGGTCAGTTGCAGTTCGACGAAAAGGGCGACGGGATCGAAGCGGTAGCTGACGACGAATTCGTAGTCGTAGGGGTAGGCCGCCTTGGCGGCCTCGTCCGGCATGAACTGCGCGGAGAAGCCCCCCTCGTCGAGCCGGGTGATACTGAACTGGCCCTGCCGGGCGAGCCCGTGCATCGGCATGGGGCGGCGCACACCATCATCGGCGCGCCAGTGGTGGATTTCACCCCGGTCAAATGAGCGTCCGTTGAAGGGGAAAAGGATGGGATTGCCGCCGCGGACACTCGCGATGTTGTCGAGGTTCTCGACCTCGGGCCAATAGAGGATGTCGCGTACGCTGCCGTCACCGAGGGTGACGTTCCAGTTCATCAGCCGGGCGCCTTTTTCCGGCAGGGCAAGGAAGGACGAGGCGCCCACCTGCCACTTGAAAATTGTGTGCCCGAGATACGGGATGCGTTCCATGTTCTCCTTGGTAAAACGAAATGGGGCCCGCGTTCCAAGCCAAACCCAGTTTATTTATCCAGATAGTCCCTGGCCGGCACCAGGCAGGCTTGAAAGATACCAGCCTATTGTAAGTTGGCGATGCTTGCTTCGAGGGGCACAGAAGCGTAAGTTGCCGCCATGTTCAAGCAGACTGGTGTGCTTCTGATTTTCCTTCTGGCCCTGTGCCTGTCCGGCCGGGCCGAGGAGCCGGCAGTGACCGTTCCTGCTGCGACTCCCGCCAAAAAGACCGTGGTTTACGTGATTCCCGTCAAGGATGAGATCAACCGGCCCATCCTCTACATCCTGCGGCGCGGGCTGAAGGAAGCCGACCAAAAGGCTGACGCGGTGGTGCTCGATATGGACACGCCTGGCGGGGCGCTTGATGTGACGTTCGATATCATGGAAGCCTTGGGCAAATTTCACGGCGAGACCCTGACCTATGTAAACAAGGAGGCGATGTCAGCGGGCGCGTTCATTTCTGCGACCACGGGCGAGATCTGGTTCACGCCCGATGCCGTGATTGGCGCCGCCGCCCCGGTGTCGGCTGAGGGCAAGGACATCGATGTGACGATGAAGCAAAAGATTGTCAGCTACCTGAAGGCGCGGGTACGCGCCATCTCCGAGGGCAAAGGCTACCGCGGCGAAGTCATCTCGGCGATGATCGACGCCGACTACGAGCTGAAGATCGGCGACAAGGTCATCAAGGCGAAGGGTGAACTGCTCTCCCTCACCGCGACCGAGGCCACCACGACGTACGGTGAGCCCGCCCGTCCGCTGCTGGGTGCGGGAATCGCCAAGGATATCGACGCCCTGTTGACCAAGAAATATGGCGCCGGAAACTACGTGATTAAGCAATTCCAGGTCACTTGGTCCGAGCAATTGGCCCAATATCTCAACGGCATCGCCCCGGTCCTGCTTGGCCTCGGACTCCTGGCGCTATTCATCGAATTCAAGACCCCGGGGTTCGGGCTCTTCGGGATCGCGGGGATCGTCCTGCTGGCGATCGTGTTCATTGGCAACTACGTCGCCGGATTCTCGGGACACGAGCCGTTGTTGCTGTTCGCCCTTGGATTGGTCATGGTGGTGGTTGAACTGATTTTTTTCCCGGGGGTGGCGATTGTGGCTGTGACGGGCCTGGTGCTCATGCTCGGGTCGCTGGTCTGGGCCATGGCGGACCTGTGGCCGGGAGTGCCCTTGACCACGGCATGGTCGGGTGACGCCTTTGCCCGGCCATTGCAGAACCTCGGCTTGGGCTTGGTGATCGCGGTTGGGTTGGGCTTGGCCTTGATGCGTTTCCTGCCGCACGGGTGGGTCTGGGACAAGATGGTCCTTGGTTCCACCATCGGCGGTGCCGCCCAGATAGCCGGTGCCGGACCCCTGGCCGGCGGAGAAATTGCTGCGCTGGTCGGGCAGCGCGGCGTGGCCATGACGATGCTGCGGCCGAGTGGCCAGGTGGAAGTGGGTGGCCGCCGCTATGAAGCCAAGGTCGAGATCGGGGGAATCGACACGGGTGAACCGGTGATTGTGCGCGGACGCACGGATTTCGGGCTGATCGTCGAGAGGGCCAGCGCATGAACGCCATTGTGCTGCTATTCCTGATCGGCGTATTGCTGCTGGCCGGCGAAGTGTTCGTGCCGGGTGCCATTCTCGGCATCATTGGCGCAGTGTGCATGCTCACCGGCTGCGTGCTTTCCTTCGTTCAGTTTGGGACGCCGGGAGGCTTGCTGGCCACGGGAATCGCCGTGCTCCTGCTGGGACTGACGCTCTATATTGAGCTCATCTGGCTGCCCAAGACCCGCATGGGTAAAAAGATGATCGTGCAGTCCACCATCTCGGCCACCAGTCAGCCGCCGCTGGCCGAATTGAATGCGATCATCGGCAAAACGGCCGAGGCTCTGACCCCGCTCATGCCGAGCGGCTATGTACTTGTGGACGGCAAGCGTTACGAGGCATACTCCCAGTCCGGCCATGTGTCGAAGGGTGCCACGATGCGCGTGTCCGGCCTCGATAATTTCCGTCTGATTTTAACCAAACCCTGAACCTATGAATTCCACTGTTCTGCTCATCGTGATCGGCGTCCCCTCGCTGATAGCTTTCTTTATCGTCTTCTCGTTTTTCAGCACCTGGCTGAAGGCGATGCTCAACGGCGCTCCGGTGGGCATGCTCAACCTCCTCGGCATGCGCCTGGGTGGCGTGCCCTATAATCTCGTGGTTGACGCCCGGATCACGGCCGTGAAGGCCGGCATCGAGGTCACCACCGACAAGATTTCCGCGCACTATCTCGCAGGCGGGAATGTCGTTCCCACCGTCCAGGCGCTGGTGGCCGCCCAGAAGGCGGGCATCGTCCTCGATTGGGATCGCGCCTGCGCGATCGACCTCGCGACCAAGGGCTCCGGCAAGTCCGTCGTCGAGGCTGTGCGCACGTCAGTTGATCCCAAGGTCATCGATTGCCCCAACCCCGAGAGCGGCCGCACGACCATTGATGGTGTCGCGAAGGACGGCATTCAGGTGAAGGTGAAAGCCAGGGTGACGGTCCGCACTCACCTCGATCGCTTTGTCGGTGGCGCCAAGGAGGAGACCATCATCGCGCGCGTCGGCGAGGGCATCGTCTCCACCATCGGTTCGTCCGAGAGTTACAAGGTGGTGCTCGAGTCGCCCGACAGCATTTCCAAGACCGTACTCGCGCGGGGCCTCGACGTCGGGTCGGCCTTCGAGATTCTTTCCATCGACATTGCCGACGTGGATGTCGGCGAGAACGTCGGCGCCAAGCTGCAGGAAGCGCAGGCGGAGGCCAACAAGAGCATCGCGCAGGCGCAGGCGGAAATCCGCCGGGCCGCCGCCGTGGCCGTCGAGCAGGAGATGAAAGCCCGCGTGCAGGAGATGCAGGCCAAGGTGGTCGAGGCGCAGGCCCAGATCCCGCTCGCGATTGCCGAGGCCTTCCGTTCGGGCAAACTCGGCGTGATGGATTACTACAAGATGGAGAACATCCAGTCTGATACCGCCATGCGCGGTTCCATCGCCCATCCCGAGGGAAAGAAGTAGGCGGAGCCCGGACCATGGACTGGATCTTTGATCATCTGCAGCTGATCTTCGTGGTCGGCGGGGCGATCGCGTGGTGGCTGAACCAGCGCAAGCAGGGGCAGACCGGCGAGGAGGCACCTCCCCCGCAGCAGGAGGCGACCTTCGACGACCCGGAGCTGGCGGAGCGCACCCGCAAGATCCGCGAGGAGATTCAGCGCAAGATCGAGCAGCGGGCCCGCGGCTATGCCAATGAGCAGCCGACCCTGCCGCACAGCGAACCGGAAGCACCGCCTCCGATCATTCGCGAGGTCGTGACGGCCCGGCAGCCGGTTCGCGCCTCCTCCCGGTTGGAAGCCCAGCGGCAGGCCGAGATACTGGAGCAGCAGGCCACGATGATGGAGAAATTGCACGAAGCCGAGCTCATGAAAGCCGCCACAAAACGGCGGACGGATTTTGAGGAATCAACGGCCGATCATACAGCGGAAGCACGAACCGCGATCCGTGCCACGCTGCTGCATGATCTGGACAGCCCCGCGGCCTTGCGCCGGGCCTTCATCCTGCGCGAAGTGCTCGGCCCGCCCGTGGCGTTGCGGAACTAAAAGAGAAAAGCCGGCGGATGCCGGCCTTGGTGCAGCGCGGCGGGAGAAAATCGGCCTCAATCGAGGGCGAACCGGCCGTAGCCGTCGAGCGGGACGGGGTAACTGCGGCCATTTACCTCCATGCGGATGTTTTTACCGGCCTCGACCGTGATGAGCAATTTGCCCTGCTTCCTGATGGTCCGGGCCTCGCCGCGGACGAGGGCAACGTTGTTCAAAAGCACGACGCTGTCGAGATCCTGCACGACCTTGACGCGGGTGGCCTCGATGGCCGTGAGCGTGAGGATCTGTACTGGATCGGCCTGCACTGTGGCCGCCGGGGGCTGCTCCGTCTGCTGGGCCGGTTTGGCCGGGCCGGAGAAAAGCACCTTGAAAAGTAGGATGATGACAATTACCGCGACCAGCGCACCGCCACCAAGCAGACCGAACTTCACGAGAAGCGCCTGATCCTGGGCCGAGCGGCCGCCGGCCGCGGCCGGTTCGCTGGCGTCGGCGGCCCGGGCCTCGCCGCCGAATTCCACGCGGCCGAGGGCCTCGCGCGGCTCGCGGCGCTGAGGCTTGCCTTCCCGGGTGAGGGCGGCGTCGACGTCGCTGACGAATCGCTCGGGATCGAGCTCAAGAAAGCGGGCGTAGCTGCGTACGAAACCCCGGATATAGAGCGGGGGCAGGTCTATGGCGAAGGAGTTGGCCTCGAACTTCTGCAGGTAGTCGCTGCGGATCTTGGTGGTTTCCGCAGCTTCGCGGATGGAGATGCCCTTGCGCTTGCGCGCCTCCTCGAGTCTTTCGCCAATGGTCTGCATGGTGATTGGTTATGTGGATTTGGTGGGTTTTTGAAGTCTAATCGCCGCTCAAGGCTGGTAGGTGTCGAGATCAGCCAGGATTTCCCGTGGCGACGACCCATTCTCGGGACCAACGATGCCCTTTTCCTCCATGAGGTCCATGATGCGGGCGGCCCGGTTATAGCCGATGCGCAGACGGCGCTGCATCATGGAGGTGGAGGCCCGCTTGCTGGACCTGAGCACTTCCAGGGCCTTCTTGAACAGTTCCTCATCGCTGCCGGCCTCATCCTCGTTCTCGGTTTCTTCATTCTCCTCATCATCTTCTTTGGCGGCGCGGTCGATTTGGTCCTGCACCGATTGATCATACACCGGGGGTCCGTTTCGCTTGAGGAATTCGACGATCGCCTGGACTTCCTCGTCGGCCACGAACGCGCCTTGGGCGCGGACGAGCTTGGAGGTGCCCGGCGGGCTGAAGAGCATGTCACCCCGGCCAATGAGTGTGTCGGCCCCCTTGCCATCCAGGATGGTGCGCGAGTCGACCTGCGAGGCGACTTGGAAGGCGATGCGGGAGGGGAGGTTGGCCTTGATGACGCCGGTGATGACGTTCACCGAGGGGCGCTGGGTGGCGATGATCAGGTGGATGCCGGCGGCGCGGGCCAGCTGGGCGAGGCGGGCGATGGACGTTTCGATCTCGGCGGGCGCGACCATCATGAGGTCGGCCAGCTCGTCCACAATGGCGACGATGTAGGGCAGACGTTCGGGAATCTCGATCTCCTCGGCCACGCCGTCGAGTTCGGCCTGTTGCTCGACGGGCGGGAACTCATGCCGGGGGTCCTTCTTGCGATTGTTGAAGCCGGTGATGTTGCGGACATTGACCTTGGCGAACTGCTGGTAGCGTTTCTCCATCTCACGCAGCAGAATCTTCAGCGCCGCGGGCACCTTCTTCGGCTCGGTGACCACCGGGATGAGCATGTGCGGCAGGGTGTTGAAGATTTTCAGCTCCACCACCTTGGGGTCCACCATGATGAGGCGCACGTCCTTGGGGCTCTTCGAGTAGAGGATGGAGGCGACGATGGAATTGATGCAGACGGATTTGCCCGAGCCGGTGGCGCCCGCGATGAGCAAATGGGGCATCTTGGTGAGGTCGGAGATGAGCGGCTTGCCCGAGACATCCTTGCCGAGGGCGATGGGCAGTTCGGCTTTGGCGCTGCCCCAGTCCTCGCTCTCGAGAATTTCGCGCATGCCGACGGGAGTGGATTTCTGGTTCGGTACCTCCACTCCGACGGCAGCCTTGCCGGGGATAGGCGCGAGGATGCGCACCGATTGGGCCCGCATGCCGAGGGCGATGTTCTTGTCGAGACCGGAGATCTTCTCGACGCGCACGCCCGCGGCCGGAACGACCTCGTAGCAGGTGATGACGGGCCCGACATGGATGGGGCCGAGCGTCACATCGACCCCGAATTCGCGCAGGATGCGCAGCAGGTTTTCGGCATTCTGCTGATGCTCCTCCTCGCTGTTCAGGGAGTCGGATTTCACCTGCTCGCGGAGCAGTTTGAGCGGCGGGAATTCATAGTCCTTGTCGTCGCTCTGCGGCAGGGTGACCTTGGCCTTTTTGGTTTCCTCGGCCTTGACGATGTTCAGCTCGATCTTGCCGGTGGTGCCGGTGAGAGACTTGGGGTCGATCATGGGCTTCGTGGTGGTCTTGGCCACGACGGGCTTGGCGGGCACGACAGGCTCCGGAGCGGGCTTCATCGGAGGTACCGTGCCGGACCTGGCCGTCTCGCTGAGCGGATCCTCGCCCTTGGGCACAACCATCCTCCTGGCGGCACCGACGTTCAGGACCGGGGCGGTGCTGCTTGGGGCGGTGGCGGCCGCTTGCTTGAGCTTGGCGGCCTCTTCGCGCTGTTTGCGGAGTTCGTCGGCCCGCGCGGCCCTGAGCGCGGCGCGCTTCTGCCGCCACTCCGTGAAATTATGCATCAGCCGGCCGATCTCGGCGGCGATGTCGCGTGTGAAGATGAACAGCATGCCGACAAAATATATCGTGCCCAGGATGAGGGCGGAGCCGAAGATGCCGATACTGTCCTTGAGCAACGTCAGATAGATGAAGGCGCCGAGCAGGCCGCCGGGTCCGGCGGTGAAGATGCTCTTGCTCGTGAAAAGCGTCTCCTGCATCGCGACAAGCGGAGAGAGGGCGAAAACACAGCAGGCCATCGCAAACAGGCGGGTGCCGGCCAGACTGCGGGCGCTGCGCAGATAGATGTAGGTCATCCAGTACAGGAAGACCGGCATGAGCCACGTCGAGGCGCCGATGAGATTGTAGGACCAAAACGAGAATTCGGCGCCGATGACGCCGACCAGGTTCACGCTGGTCGGGTTGGTCGTGTTTTGAATGCTTTGCCCTGGCTCGAAATCAATCAGAGCCACCGTGAGCAATACGCCCAGTACCAGACAGGTGAATGCGGCGAGCCAGTGCGGGCGGTGCCGCGGGCCTTCGAAAGAAGGCGTATCCTTGTCCTTTGGATTTGAACTCTCCGCTTTGGGCATTTCAGTAGGTGACCGAATTTATTGCAGGTCTATCGGGTCGGAGGGTCAATGTAAAAGCCCCCGATACGATTTGCGCAAGCCACTTGACCACAACGCATGACACCACTTCTCCAATTCAAGCCCATTTATCAGGAACGCGTCTGGGGTGGTCGCGGACTAGAGCTATTTCTCGGCCGAAAATTGCCCGGGACCACACCCATCGGTGAAAGCTGGGAATTGGTTGACCGGCCCGAAGCCCAATCACTGGCGTCCAGCGGTGCCTGGGCCGGCCGGTCGCTGCGTGATCTCGTCGTCACGCATGGGGCGGAAATCATGGGGCCAAAGTGGCCAAAAGCGCGCCCGTTTCCGATTCTCGTGAAGTGGCTCGATTGTCGCGAGCGGTTGAGCCTGCAGGTGCATCCGCCGGCTGAAATCGCCGCATCGCTGGGGGGCGAGCCCAAGACGGAGAATTGGTATATTGTCAGGGCCGAACCCGGTGCCGCTGTGCTGGCCGGACTGAAGCCCGGGGTGGACTCGGTGAAATTCCGGGCGGCGCTCAAGCACAACACCACCGAGTCGCTCGTGCACCGGCTGCCCACCGTGGCCGGCGATTCACTGCTGATCCGCAGCGGGGTCATGCATGCCATCGACGGCGGCAACCTGATCCTCGAGATCCAGCAGAATTCCGACACGACTTACCGGGTCTATGACTGGGGTCGGGTTGGCCTCGACGGCAAGCCTCGAGCCATGCACGTCGAACAGTCGATGGCCTCGCTGGAGGCCAATACGGCCGGCACGCCTCAATTGGTGCGTTCAGCGGATAAAATAACTGTGTTGGCGGAGTGCCGCGAATTCCGCATCACCCGCCACTGTCTGGCAGGAGGAGAGCGCCTCGACATCCGGGCCGGGGAACAGGCCCGGATACTCTCCGTGGTCTCAGGCAGCCTGACCGCGGACGGGTCCACCCTCGGCTTGGGCGACAACGCCCTCCTGCCATATGCCGGGGCCTATCACTTCGCCGCTGGCCAGGACACAATCGTCCTAGTGACGGATAATTTCAGCTCGCTTGATAAGTAGAAACTATCAGGTAACGTCGCCACTCCCTCAATGAGCGAAGCCAGCCAGACTGAATCCACCAACACCACACCCGCCGCTGCGGCCGCCGAGCCGGCGGTTGCGCCGATCGCGGCCATTCCCGGTCCAGACGAGCTGCTGGCGACGGCCAAAAAGGAAGCGGCGGCCAACTATGACCGCTATATGCGCGCCGTGGCCGACCTGGAGAATTTCCGCAAGCGCACGGTTCGGGAGAAGGACGAACTACGGCAGTTTGCCACGGCCAATGTGGTCGAGGATATCATTCCGATCCTGGACAACCTAAGCTTGGGCCTTGTCGCGGCCAGGCAACAGACCGACGTCAAAGCGATCGTGGACGGCATCGGCCATGTGCTGGAGCAATTCAAGGGTACGCTGGGCCGGCATGGTCTCAAGGAGATCAATCCGCAGGGGCAGCCGTTTGATCACAACCAGCACGATTGCATCTCGCACCAGCCGAGTCCGGATGTACCGGAAGAAACGGTCAGCCAGGTCGTCCGCCTGGGCTATTCATTGAATGGCCGCCTGCTGCGTCCGGCTTCGGTCGTCGTCTCCAGTGGTCCGGCGAAAGCCGGGGAGGGGAAGAGTTAAGCCATGGCCACCGGTCAAAAACAGGATTACTACGAACTGCTCGGCGTGGCAAAGGGAGCCAGCGAGGAGGAACTGAAGAAGGCCTACCGCAAGAAGGCCGTGCAGTATCACCCGGACAAGAATCCCGGCAACAAGGAGGCGGAGGAGATGTTCAAGAAAGTCTCCGAGGCCTACGAGGTGTTGAAGGATACGGAGAAACGCGCCGCTTACGATCGTTACGGCCATGCGGCCTTCCAGCAGGCTGGCGGCGGCACGCGTGGGGGTGGCGGGGGCGGTTTTCACGATCCTTTTGACATCTTCCGCGAGGTCTTCGGCCAGCGCGGTGGTGGTGGCGGGGGGATTTTCGAGGAATTTTTCGGCGGGGGGAGCGGCAATGGCGAAGGTGGTGCGGGCCGCGGTTCCGACCTGCGTTATGACCTGGAGATCACGCTCGAGGAGGCCGCTCGCGGCGTGGAGAAGGAGATTTCCTTCCGCCGCCTCGGCGAGTGCAAGCATTGCAGCGGCTCGGGTGCCGAACCCGGTTCCAAGAAATCAACCTGCCCCACCTGCCGCGGGGCCGGCCAGGTCACGACCTCGCGGGGTTTCTTCCATGTGCGGCAGGTCTGCCCGACCTGCCACGGCTCGGGCTCGCGCTTCGAGAAGGTTTGCGCGAAGTGTTCCGGCGAAGGCCGGGTGCAGGAAACGGCCAAGATCAATATCAAGATTCCGCCGGGCGTGGACACGGGCTCCAAGCTGCGTTCAACCGGCAATGGTGAGGCCGGTGTCATGGGTGGCTCGGCCGGTGATCTCTACATCGTCATCCATGTGAAGGAGCACGAAGTGTTTGAGCGGCAGGGAGACGATCTTTTCACCGAGATCCCCATCAAGTTCACGCTCGCCACGCTCGGTGGTGCCATTCACGTGCCGACGATGGAGGGCAAGGCGACTCTGAAAATCCCCGCCGGCACACAGTCAGGGACGACCTTCAGATTGAAGGGGCGCGGGCTGCCGCAATTGCGGGGCGGGGCGCATGGTGACCAGCTTATCCGCGTGCATGTCGAGGTTCCGACCTCGCTGAACTCGGAGCAAAAGAAGAAACTGGAAGACTTTGCCCAGGCCTGTGGGGACGCTGACGAGCCGGTCTCCCGGAGCTTTTTCGAGAAAGCGAAGAAGTTTTTCTAAGCGACTGATCGAGCTGGCGCTTTTGGAGTCGGGGTCCGCCGACCGAACAAGGCAAATACGCGCTTAAACCCGAAATGGTAGAGTGCGAGAAACACCAACATGCCGGCCAGCGCATACAGCAGACCTTCGGCGGTAGTGGGAACGGCAGGCTGGTATACTGCCCCGGTGGCACGGGCGATTGCGACATCAAGGTGGCGCACAAAAACGAAGGGACGTTCCCACAGCGCAGCGTGCAGTAAGGCGTCGTGGGCGGATTGCAGCGTGGAAACACGCTCCACCGCGCCGGACATGACACCACCAAGCCGGGCGACGGAGGTATCAGGGTTGGCCCCGGTCTGGCTGATGAACTGGTCGAGGGAGAGTCCGGCTTGCGCGGCGGTTTGCTGGAAGACCGCGAGCTGCCGGCGCGCCTCGTCGAGGTGCCCGCCCAGCCGCTGTAGGTATTGCTGCATGAACTCGGGTCCCTGGGAAAACAGAATGGCGCCGAGCACACACAGGATGCGGTCGATTAGGCTATCGAAGATGCGCAGGAATTCCCGGCCCGATTTCATGGGGTGAGCCTGCAGCCAATAGCGGGCAAAGCAAGCCGGTCGGGGGAACCGAAATGTCATGTGATAATGGAAATAGTGCGTGCTTCCGCGTCCGGGCTTGAACTAATTGGGGTGATGCGCGTCGTAATTCTAGGTTCCGGTCGCGGCAGCAATGCCGAGGCAATCCTTCAAGCCCAACAGGCGGGTCGACTGGGCTCGGCGCGCGTGGTGCAAATCCTGTCGGACAAGCCCGCTGCCGGGATTCTGGCTTTGGGGCCGCGTTTTGGTGTGCCGGCGAAGTTTGTCGATCCGGCACCGTTCAAGACCAAGCTGGAGGGTGAAGGCGAGGCGCGGTTCATCGCAGCAGTGACCGAAAGCGCAGCGGATCTGGTGGTGTTGGCGGGCTTCATGCGCGTGCTGAAGCCCGGCTTCCTCAACGTCTTTGCCGGGAAAATCATCAACCTGCACCCGAGTCTGCTGCCGGAATTTCCCGGACTGGATGGTATTGGCCAGGCGTTTCGAGCCGGCGTTAAAGCCACGGGCTGCACCGTGCATTACGTGACACTGGAAGTGGATGCAGGGCGGATTATCGAACAGACGAAAGTGTCCATCGAGACGACCGATACGCTGGAGACGCTTGCAGCAAAAGTACATGCGGCCGAACATCAGTTGCTGCCGGCGGTGATTGCCCGCCTGAGTGCTGCGCCCCGTCAATCATGACCGTTTTCGAATTCAAAGTGGAGATCACGCTCGGAGCCGTGCCCGCGGTGGAGGAGTTGTTGGCGCAGCACGAGGAGCAGCACCTGATGGTACTGGAGGACAAGCCTGCGGGCCGGGCCTGGCTGGCGGGCTACTACGAGTCGCGGGCCGAGGCGGAAGAGGGCTGGAAGCACTTTGCCGGGTTGATCGATGCCGGGTGGCTGACGAGTGAGCCAGTGATCATTGAATTGGCCGACAAAGACTGGAAAGAGAGTTACAAGGAGCATTTCAAGGCTTGGCAGTTTGGCCGACTCCATTGGGTACCGGTGTGGGAGAGAGAGACCTTCCAGTTGCCGCAAGGAGAGCAGGTGCTTTGGCTTGATCCGGGCATGGCTTTCGGTACAGGCAATCACGAGACAACCCGGCTGGTCGTGGAGCGGTTGGTGAGTATTGCGGCGAAATGTGGTGCGAGTGGACGGGTGATCGATGCGGGTTGCGGGTCGGGGATTCTCGCGTTGTCAGCGAATAAGCTCGGCTACGACCGGGTGGCGGCGTTCGACAACGATCCGCTGGCGGTCGAGGTGAGCCGGCAGAATGCCGAATTGAACGGGCTGGCCGGCAAAGTGGATTTCTACGTCGGGGACCTGGTCACGGGGCTGGCCGGACACCAGGCGGAGCTCGTGCTGGCGAACATCCAGGCTGACGTGCTGATTGAATTTTCCCCGCAATTACTCGCGGCGGTCGCACCAGAAGGCGTGCTGGTTCTGAGCGGAATTCTCGCGAGCGAACTGGCGCAGGTGCGCGAGGCATTTGCAGGCAGGCCTCCGGGCTGGGCCGTCGATTCGCGCATAATGGGCGAGTGGAGTGATCTGGTGCTGACCCGCGCTAAAGAAAGCGCCAGACAGCATGCAACAGGGTGAGGTTTCCGAGCACCCAGAGCGGCCAGAAGCTGCGCTGCGCCGGAAGCAGGAGATTGAAGGCCACAGTCAGGGGTAATAACGCCCGGCAGGCCGCCCAGTAACCTGACCAGACCCAGGGACTGAGAAAGATGAACAGCAGCGAGTAGACCGCTCCAATACGCCACCAGGCAGAGCGGGGCAGTGGTGTCCGCCAAAGCACCAGAACTTGAACCAGAAAACCCAGCGCCGCGAGCACGCCCATGCTGTAGCGCCCGTCAATGCTGCCTGTGAGAAGCGCGGTCAGGCAGGTCTTGAGGTGGATCAGCAAGCCGAGTAACGGCCACGTAAAGTTGCCCAGACTATTGCCATCCGATGAAAGGGGAAACCGATGGTGAACATGGAGCGCCCACGCGACCAGCGGGAGGACGCACACAACGAGTGAAATCGAGACACGTCGCCAGGGAATTCTGCGGGAGGAGAATTCGCATTGCAGCGCCAGGCAGGACAGCAGGGAAGTCTCCTTGGTCAGGTTACTCAGGGCGAGCCACCCTGAGCTCTTGCCGAAGCGGGTGCGCTCGTGTGCTTCCACGGCCAGCAGCAACAACAGCAGTGCGGGCAGATCAACCAGCGATTGCCGCACGCTTTCAAGCACTCCCATGCTGAACACACATCCGATCCAGCGGGCATAGGCGATCCAGTCGTCACCGCCAATATGCCGGAGCAACAACCGGGCAAAGAGCAGCCAACAGAGTACATTCAGCAATGCGTAGGCTTGGATCGTCCACCAAGGATTGCCCAAGCCAAACAAAGCGGCGAGGGCGGGTAAGAGTATGCGGCGCGCGCGATACGCCGGTGCATCAACCACCCGGGCAAGCTCGGAATCACTCAAGGAAGGGTCCAGAGCAATTTGGGCGTAGAATTGCCCATCGTAACCGCTCGAAGCCGGCACAACTGCGATGGGGAGGGACTGCAGGGAACTATGGCGGCGATCGTTCCATGTTTCTCCGAAACGAATCAAGCTGGTGAAGCCGGTCTGCGGGCTGAATTTCAGCATGACCAGCGTCGCGAACAGCACCACCGCGAGACCATAGGCTGATTGACGCTTCATCGTATCCTACTGAATCAAATCGAGCAGGGGGCGCATTTGATCTCAGTCATTCAAGGACGGCCCAGTCAGACTAGGTGAAAAGATCAGTGGGCGTTCGGGTCATGAAATCTTCCATGTAAGCCGTGGTCGCCTTGCCATCGATGAAGACCGGATCGCTCATGATGGCCTTGTGCAGCGGGATGGTGGTTTTGATGCCACGAATCAGGTATTCGCTCAAAGCCCGGTAGGAGCGCTGCAGGGCTATTTTCCGCGTCGGCCCGAAGCAGATCAGCTTCCCAATCATGCTGTCGTAATAGGAGGGAATGGTGTATCCGCTATAGGCGTGTGAGTCGACCCGGACACCGAGTCCGCCCGGGGCATAGTAAAGTGAGATCGTCCCGGGTGACGGCACAAAATTGCGGGCAGGATCCTCGGCATTGATGCGGCACTCGATGGCGTGCTTCTCAAACTTGATGTCGCCCTGGTCGAAATCGAGCTTTGCGCCGTTGGCGATGTTGATCTGCTGCTTGATGAGATCGATGCCGGTGACTTCCTCCGTGACCGGATGCTCCACCTGGATGCGAGTGTTCATCTCGATGAAGAAATAATTGCCCTTGGCATCGACGAGAAACTCGATGGTGCCCGCGTTCTGGTATTCTGCGGCCTCAGCCGCCTTGACGGCCGCTTTGCCCATCTTCTTGCGCAGGTCCGGGCTCAGAAAAGGGGAAGGGGACTCCTCAATCAGCTTTTGATGACGGCGTTGGACGGAGCAATCTCGCTCGCCGAGATGCAGGACTTTGCCGTGACTGTCTGCGAGGATCTGGAATTCGATGTGCCGGGGTTTCTCGATGTATTTTTCGATATACACCGCCCCGTTACCGAAGGCTTTTTCCGCTTCGTTGCGGGCGACATGGAATTCTTTCGCGAAGGAGACATCATTATGCGCGATCCGCATGCCCCGTCCGCCACCACCAGCCACGGCCTTGATGATGACCGGATAGCCGATTTTGCGGGCCACTTTCACGGCTTCGGTCTCATTTTCGATCGGGCCGTCCGAGCCGGGAACGGTTGTGACCCCGGCCTTTCGGACTGTATCCTTGGCTATGGCCTTATCGCCCATGATCCGGATGCTCTTCGATTTTGGACCGATAAATTTGATGTTACACGATTCGCATTGCTCGGCGAATTTGGCGTTTTCCGAAAGGAAGCCATAGCCGGGGTGGATGGCGTCAACGTCAGCGATTTCGGCAGCGCTGATAATGCGATCAGCCCTCAGATAACTGTCGGAGCTTTTGGGTCCACCGATGCAAATTGCCTCGTCCGCCAGCTGAACATGCAGTGATTGGACGTCGGCTTCCGAGTAGACCGCCAGGGTTTTAATTCCCATCTCGCGACATGCCCGGATGATGCGAAGGGCGATTTCACCGCGATTGGCGATGAGGATCTTTTGTATCATGTGATATAAATATATAAGCCGGACAGAGATGCTGTCCGGCTTGACGCGAATGCAACTCAGCCGAGTTTTATCTTAAAAAGGCGTTGCCCGTATTCAACCGGCTGGCCGTTTTCGACCAACATTTCAACGACCGTACCCTTGGTTTCAGCCTGAATCTCATTCATGATCTTCATGGCCTCGATGATACAAACGGCCGTCTTCTCCTCAACTTTCGTGCCATTTTCGACAAACGGCGGATTCTCGGGAGAGGGTGAGCGATAGAAGGTACCCACCATGGGCGACTTGACGTAGGCGAAGCCAGGTTCGTCACCATTTGGGTTCGCAGCATGAGCTGGAGTGGCTGCCTTGGCTCCCGCAGCCGCGGCTGCTTCAGGGCTAGCTGGCGGCATAGGGTGGACGGTAAGGGGGACAGAACTAATGATTGGCTGACCTCCGGATCCTCTTTTGATCTTAATTTTAAAACCTTCCTCCTCGAATTCGAATTCGGAGAGTTCCGAGCGCTTCATCAGATCAATGATCTGTTTAATTTGTTTTAGGTCCAAGCAATCGCCTTGTTTGAGTTAGGACGGCAGTAGTTAATGCCGTTACTGAGCGTAGCGTTCAAATGTACTTCGGACAGGCAATGCAATCACTGAATCAAGGGCTACCCGTATTTTCGCTAAAATGGCCAATATTTGGCAAAATATGAGCCAAAAATGGTAAAACAGTGTTGTTTTCGAGTATAAATCATCGGACGAGTAATGCGTGAAAACAGGCATATTACCCCGAAATCTGCGAATTGGATCACGCCACTGGTAGATGGCGGGGCGTAGATATACGGTCGCCTGTAATATTCAGCCCCGATCAGTCCTTCGTCAGTCATATAACCAACTCTTGGAGATCATGGGCTAGGAGAGCAGATCGGATCCTTTGGCTGAGCGTTTTCCTAGCCCGTCGGGTCTGCCATCACGGCCGTAAAGGCCTGCGGAGATTCAAGCACCCGGTGAAGCGCGGATAGTGGCGTGTATCTGAAGTAATGATACGAAACTCATGTGAATGATCAAGACGGCATTAGCGATTCTTGAGTCAAGCGGACAGCAGGTCATGGCGCAGAATAAAAACACCTAATACATTATACATCAAATATATACAATATCATTAGATTTGGTTACTAAAAAGAACTTGAATAGAAAAATGCAATTCCCATGTTCCGCGCTCCCATCGCTCGTTAGCTCGTGCCAAACACGAGGGGGCTGAGCGGAATGGCCGAGAAAACAGCGTTCCTTCACAAAACTTTTTTCGGATAATTTCGGGAAAAGTATTGACGGACCAAAACGCGAATGTTCTCTTAGAAATCTTTCCCTTAACAGGGAGTGGTTCTTTGAAATTTACTTTGTACGATTGATTGGGACCCCCAATCAACATATTCCAAGTTAATACGGTGCGAGCCTTCGGGTTCGCACCAATAAGTAGTTCATGAATCACTAGGATTCGTGACTCTCTTTTATCGGAGAGTTTGATCCTGGCTCAGAATGAACGCTGGCGGCGTGGTTAAGACATGCAAGTCGAACGGTGTTTCAGGTGTAGCAATACATTTGAAACGCAGTGGCGAACGGGTGCGTAACACGTGAACAATCTACCTTTTAGTGTGGAATAGCTCGACGAAAGTCGGATTAATACCGCATGTGGTTGGCCCTCTCCTGAGGGCCATACTAAAGTCAGGGACCGCAAGGCCTGACGCTATTTGAGGAGTTCGCGGCCTATCAGCTAGTTGGCGAGGTAACGGCTCACCAAGGCTAAGACGGGTAGCTGATCTGAGAGGATGATCAGCCACACTGGAACTGAGACACGGTCCAGACACCTACGGGTGGCAGCAGTTTCGAAT
>JANMTJ010000601.1:0-3634 GCA_031390295.1 Oleiharenicola sp. | reverse complement strand
GCCGCGCCCTTGTGCATCGGCGCGAGCACCTGCACGTCGTTGACCGGGTGGAACCACTTGTAGTGTGACGGGATGAACTTCGTGCAAAGCTCGATGATCTTGGCGACGCAGTCCTCGGGCGAAGAGGCGGCGATGAAGTTGAGATCGCTCCACGCCTGCGCCTTGGCGACCTCGTTGACGACGGGCGGGGGTGAGTTGACGCCCTCGTTGATGGCATGGGCGGTGGTGACGATGAGGCTCTCCTTCTGCTGGCGATAGACGAACTGGAGCCTCGTCACGGGAATAAGAAGCTGAGAGCCAGAAGCTGGTAGGGCCGGCGCTGGTCGCCGGGCCGGGATCGGTCCGTCCACAAGGGACGACCCTACAGCGATCAGATCCTTGAGCACGTTGCCCGCGCCGACGCTCGGCAGCTGGTCGATGTCGCCGACGAGCAGCAGGTGGGCTCGGGCGGGCACGGCCTGCAGCAGGGCGGCGGCGAGGCGGGCGTCGAGCATCGAGGATTCGTCCACGATCAGGAAGTCGGTGGCGAGGGGTTTGGCCTCGTTGTGCGCGAAGCCGCCGCGCGCGACATCATAGGCGAGCAGCCGGTGGATGGTGGAGGCGAAGCCGCCGGTGGTCTCGGCCAGTCGCCGGGCCGCGCGGCCGGTGGGGGCGGCGAGGGTGACCCGCGCCTTCTTGGCCTTCAGGATGTCCACGAGCGCGCGAAGGATCGTGGTTTTACCCGTGCCGGGCCCGCCGGTGAGGATGCTGCACTTGTGGGCCAGGGCGTGCGAGAGCGCGGCCTTCTGCAAGGGGTGGAACGCAAAGCCCGCCTTGTCCTGGGCCCACGTGATGGCGGCGTCGACCTTGATGGCGGGCAGACCGGAGGGCACGGTGTTGAGGCGCTGGACGACGTCAGCGATCTTGCGCTCGGCCCGGTCGTTGTGGGGGAGCTGAATGTTGGCGTGAGGATCGCCGGAAACTTGTCGGGCCGGCGCTTGTTGCCGGGTCGATTGCGGTCCGTCCACAAGGGACGACCCGACAGAAGAATGTTGAACAAGGTCCTTGGCCTTGATGAGTGCATCGATGCGGGCCTCGACCCGGTCGGCGGAGGTTTCGAGCAGGTTGGCGGTGTAGGCCACGAGCTCACCGCGCGGGAAGGCCGTGTGGCCCTCCTCCTCGAGGGTCTGCAGCGCGTAGATGAGCCCGGCGTCGAGGCGGGGTGGGGCGTCGTTGGCGAAACCGAGGTTGATGGCGAGCCGGTCAGCGGTCTTGAAGCCGATGCCGTCGATCTCCCGCGCGAGCTTATAGGGCTCGGCCGAGATGATCTGCTGCGCGGCCGCGTCCCACTTCTTGACGATGCGCACGCACTGCGAGGTGGTGACGCCGTAGGTCTGGAGGAAGATGTGCACCTCGCGGAGGGTCTTTTGCTCCTCCCAGGCCTGCTTGATGGAGGCGGCGCGGACCTTGCCGATGCCCTCGACCTTGCGGAGTTTGCCGGATTCCTCACTGAGCATGCGGAAGGTGTCGGTGCCGAACGCGTCGACGATCTTGTTGGCGTACACCTTGCCGATGCCGGGCACGAGGCCGCTGCCGAGGTATTGGCGGATGCCGTAGACGGAGGAAGGGAGCGCGGACTTGAACGCGGCGATCTTGAACTGGGCCCCGTGCTGGGCGTGGCGGGTCCACTCGCCGGTGAGCTGGAGGGTTTCGCCGCATTGCACCCCCGGGAGCGGACCGGTGATGGTGACGGTTTCGGACGGCGCGGAAGGGACTCCGCGCCCTGCCTCCGGTTTCAATTCCGCGATGGTGTAGTGGTTCTCCTCGTTGAAGAAGATGATGCGCTCAAGGACGCCGGTGAGGGTTTCTGCAGAGGGGGACGCCACAGGGAGATGGCAACGCGGGTGGGGGATTAGGACAAGCCCGTAGCTGCCGGTCGCGAAATCCGGGTCGCGGGTCAGAAATGGCTAGCACTTTTCCGGGGATAAACGAATCTTCCCGGGATGAAGCCGCGGCTGCTCGCCCTCGTCCTGTTGGCCGTCCCGGCCGCAGGTCTGCTTGTTGCGCAATCCACCCCGGCGGCGGCCCCGTCGCCCGTGACCAAGCTTACGCCGGAGGAAATCGTGGCGGAACGCGAAAAATTCATGAAGGAAGTGCTGACCGCGATTGCCGGCCGGGAGAAGGAGCCGGCGGAGGCCGTGTTCAAGAACATCCAGAAATTCAAGGGTCTGCCGGCGGGCCGCCTGCCGTTGATCATGAACATGGGCTTTGGCCGCTCGCTCGGGGTCAGTTGCACGCATTGCCACGTCCCGGGCGAGTGGGAAAAGGATGACAAGCCGACAAAGCAGGTGGCGCGCGAAATGATGGGGCTGGCGGCGAAGATCAACGACGAGCTGCTGCCGGCGATCAAGGACCTCGACAGCACGAAGCCGGTGATCAATTGCACGACCTGCCACCGGGGCGAGGTGAAGCCCGCGCTCAAATTGCCGGACAAGTAAGACGAAACATGCGCTATTTCGAAGACCTGAAGGCCGGGGACAAGTTCAACACGGCCGAGCACATGATGACGGCGGAGGAGATCGTCGCATTCGGCCGGCAGTTCGATCCCCAGGCCTTCCACACTGACGCCGTGGCGGCCAAGGCGACGCTCTTCGGCCAGCTCGTCGCGAGCGGCTGGCACACGGCGGCGATCAGCATGCGGCTGATGGTGCAGGGTGAGATGGAACTCGACGGCGGGGTGATCGGACAGGCGATGGAGTCGATGCGCTGGCCGCGACCGGTGCTGCCCGGCGACCGGTTGCGCGTGGTGTCGGAAGTCGTCGAATTGCGGCCAGCCCCGGCCCGGCCCGACCGCGGCCTGCTGGTGTTGCGCTGCCGGACCTACAATCAGGAGGGCAAGGTCGTGCAGGACATGACGGCCACCCTGTTGATCGCCCGGCGTCCCTCCTCCGCCAAGCCTAGGGCGGGCCGGCCGGCCTGATTTTATGTCCACCGCCGCCGCCATCGCCACCGCGCTCGTCGCCCTGCTGCATCTGTACTTTCTGGTTCTGGAAATGTTCCTCTGGACGAAGCCGTACGGCCGCCGGGTGTTCGGGCTGACGCCGGAAAAGGCCGAACTGACCAAGTCGCTCGCGGCCAACCAGGGATTGTACAACGGGTTTCTTGCCGCCGGGCTGGTCTGGGGCCTGTCGCTCGGGGCCGATGGTTACGCGATCAAGCTGTTTTTCCTCGGTTGCGTGATCATCGCGGGGATTTTCGGCGCGGCGACGGTCGGTCGAAAAATTCTCTATGTGCAAGCGCTGCCAGGCGCCTTCGCCGTGGCGCTGAACTGCGCCGCCCAGTAGGACCAGTCTGCGACTGGCCCGGACCGGTCAGAGACCGGTCCAACCAAGTTCGCGGGCCACGCCGAAGAGATCCGCACAAACGCGGTCCGCCCCAGCAGCTTTCAGTTCCTCCGCCGTGTGCGTGCCGGTGGTGACCCCGATGAAACCGAGGCCCCCGTTGCGGGCGGTCGCTACATCGAAAGGCGAGTCACCGACGAGCAGAGTGGCGGTGGCGCTGACGCCGAGCCCGGCCAGCACATGCCGGGTGAAGGCGGGATCGGGTTTGAGCCAGGGGGTGTCGGTGGCGCCGAAGTTGCCGTCGAGCAGGTCCG
>JANMTJ010000218.1:0-1892 GCA_031390295.1 Oleiharenicola sp. | reverse complement strand
AACCGTTTCCGCCTTCGCTACGCTACAGCGCGACAAGTCAGCGATTTCTCGCTTCTTAAAGCGGTGTTAAAGCCACCGCAGTTCAAACACTATCGCGCCGGACGGTAAGGAAGCCGAACCGCAATTGCGGGAGCAACTTTTCTGTTCTGGTAGAAGTGGGGTCGCTCCGTTAGGCTGAAACGAAATCTCACCCCATGCGCCAGCTATTATCACTTCTGTCGGCAGCATTCCTGGGGCTGACCTGTCAGGCGCAGCCACTGATGCTGGATACGAACTTCAATCCGGTCATCACCCGGAATTTCACGCGCGTTTATTCGACGGCGATACAACCGGACGGCCAGATCCTGATTGGGGGTGATTTTGTTCAAGTCAACGGCTCGGCTGCCTTCAAGATCGCGCGGTTAAATACCGATGGCACCCTCGACCCGACTTTTAATGCTTGTCATTACCCACAAGTTTTCGGGGCTTGAGTTAGGATTGTGAATAGGAGTTTATGGGGTGTGGGCGTTGCTGCGGCACGCCGAATCGGTTCCTCACCGTTCGGTTTATGAACACCACCCTGCACCCGCCCGCACAATGGGCCCAACTCGAGTTTGGTTTGGCCGCGCTGGGAGACCCGCGGCGAACCAAACGTCTCGTGAACATCGCCACACATCTGGCCGCCTCGCCGGGAGGCACGCTGCCGCAAGCCTTTCCGGACTGGGCGGAACTCAAGGCCGCTTATCGTTTTTTTGGCCAGCGCGGCGTGAGCTTTGAGCGCCTCCTCGCACCGCATCTGGAGCGCACCCGCGCGGCGTGCCGCCAACCGGGTGAGTATTTGATCATCGAGGACACGACGCAGTTGGATTACAGCGGGCGGCCGGCTGCGGAGGGGTTGGGCGTCATTGGGGATGGTGGCGGACGCGGGTTTGAATTGCACAGTGCGCTGGCGGTGCGCGTCGAGTCCTGGACGCTGGAGCAACGGCCCGAGGGAACGGTGACGGGCTTGTTCGGGCAGGAATGTCGCGCGCCCCGGCCCGCGCCCAAGGGGGAAACGCGCGGCGCGCGGTTGCAACGCCCGCGCAAATCCCAGACCTGGGCCGCCGCGTTCAAGGCCACGGGGCGCCCGCCCGCCGGCAGCCAGTGGATTTACGTGGCGGATCGGGAATCGGACTTTTACGAACCGATGCGCTGGTGCCAGCAACACGGAGCAGACTTCATCATCCGCTCCGGCCAGCACCGGCGATTGGCGGCCGCCGCCGGGGCGTTGCTGGAGACCTTGGAACAAGCCCCGGTCCTGGGCCAAAGCACGGTCGAAGTGCGGACGCGCGGTGGCCAACCCGCCCGGACCGCCAGCGTGGAACTGCGCCGTGTGCCGGTGCAACTGGACGGCCCGTGGCGGCCCGGCGGCTGGCAGCCGCCACTGGCGGAGATGAGCGTGGTGGAAGTCAGAGAAGTGTCCGCACCCGAAGGCGTGACAGAACCGCTGCATTGGAAACTACTCACCTCGCTGCCGAGCCAGACCCTGGCCCAAGTGCTCCGCGTGGTGGGCCGCTATACGGCGCGCTGGTGGATCGAAGAATATCACAAAGCTCTCAAAAGCGGCGCGGGAGTCGAGGCGAGCCAGTTGGAACGCGCCGACCGGCTGGAAGCGTTGATCGCGGTGCTGGCCGTGGTGGCGGTGCGCTTGTTCGCTGCCAAGATGCTGGCACGCGCCCAGCCGGAGACATTTGAAGCGGCGGCGAGTTTCGGACCGGAAATGCTGGCACTGCTGGAGCAGAAGTTCGGGCCGCCCAAAGACGGATGGACGAATCGGAATGTCCTCATCGCCACGGCACGCTTGGGAGGTTTTCTGGCGCGCAAGAACGACGGCCTGCCCGGCTGGCAAACCATCTGGCGCGGCTGGCAACGGT
>JANMTJ010000554.1:0-3314 GCA_031390295.1 Oleiharenicola sp. | reverse complement strand
GTCTTCCACGCTGTGTTTGCCGAGTCCGCCGGCGGTGAAGGCGACGTTGGCCAGCAGAGCGAGGCCGGGCCGGTCCTTGGGCATGGTGAGCGTGCCGCCGCCGAGGCGGATGGACACACGGATGCGGCCGGCCTCGAAGTCGGTGGCCTTGAGGTTGAGGCGGACGCCGTTGGCGAACTGCACGAGCGTGGCGCCGAGATCGTCCACGGCGGTCTGCTTTTCAACCTTACCGGCCGGGCCGAAGTCGGTGTAGGCAAAGGCGGCCTGCTCGACCTTGGGCGGGGCGGCGACGGCGACCTTGGTGCTGGCCGTGTAGGCGGCGGCGATGGCCGGCGCAGCGTCGGGGATCTGGACGTTGCCGGCGACGAAGAGCTTGCGGCCGTTGGTCTCGCTCCACGAGGCGCGGAGGGCGGTGGTGCAGGCGGCGGGCGTGACGGCCTTCAGCGCGGGCGAGTAGAGGGCCTGCTCGGCGAGCGGGTGGGTGGAGACGGAGTCGTCGATCAAGTCGCCGGTCAGTTCGTTGGCGAGATTGGCGGAGCGGCGGGTGGGGGCGGTGCGGACGGCCTGCTCCAGGTTGTTGCTCATCTCGGCGACTGCCTCGGCGAGTTCCTCGGGCTGGAAGCCGTGCTCGAGGGCGCGGCGGAGTTCCTGCTCGGCGACGGCGAGGGCGGCCGACCACTGGTCGGGCCGGCAGTTGAGCTCGATGGAGGCGTTGCGGAAGAGGTCATACTGCTCGGTCACGCCGACGATGCCGCCGAGGAACGGCGCCCCTTCCTTCTTGGCGAGGATGGTGAGGCGGCGGTTCAGCATGCCCAGGGCGAGGGTGCGCGGGAGGTACTTCAGGCGGTTGGCCGAGGTGTCGGGCTCGAAGGCGTAGGGCACGACGGTCTGGAGCCCGACGTTGGTGCCGCCGGCCTCCATCTCGGTGTGCAGGCGGGCGTCGATGGTCGCGGTCGGGGTAACGGAGCCGAGCCGGGGTTCGGGCAGCGCCGGCGCGCGCGCGGTGAGCGGGGAGAACATCTCGCGGACGAGGGGCTCGACCGCAGCGGGATCGACGTCGCCGACCAGCACGAGGACCATGCGGTCGGGGCGGTACCAGGTGTCGTAGAACTCGGAGAAGCGCTCCCGCGCGGCCGTCTTGATGACCTCCTCGGTGCCGATGGGCAGGCGTTGGGGGAAGCGCGTCTCCGGCACGAGGAATTCCAGCTCGGCGACAAAGGTGCGGAGGCCGACAGAGTCGCGGGCGCGCTTTTCGCTGAGAATGATGCCGCGCTCCTTGTCGATCTCGACCGGGTCGAGGAGCAGGCCGCCGGCGACGTCGGCGAAGTAGGTCAGGGAGTCACGCAGGGTCTCGATTTTCGTGTCGGGCAGCTCGAGTTGGTAGATCGTGCGGTCGAAGCCGGTGGAGGCGTTGGTGTCGCCGCCGAAGTTCATGCCGAGGCGCTGGAAGAACTCCACGACATTGGCCTTGGGGAAGTGGCGGCTGCCATTGAACGCCATGTGCTCGAGGAAGTGGGCGATGCCGCGCTGGTTTTCGTTTTCATAGACCGAGCCGGCCTTGATGGCGAGGCGGGCGCTGACGCGGCCGCGGGGCTCGGGGTTGCGGAGGAGGGCGTAGCGCAGGCCGTTGTCGAGCTTGCCCCACTTGATGGCGGGGTCGGCGGGCAGGTCGCTGGTCAGGTGGGCAAAATCAGGGGCGGGGGCGGCCAGCGCGGCGGGGACAAGCAGCAGCGCGAAAAGGAGGGAAACAAGCCGGGGGGCAGGGCGGTTTAACTTCATGACAGACAGGACAGTTCCGGATTTCAGGCCAAGCGCAAGAACACAGGGGTGGGGGATGAAAAATCTGCCCAGACTTTGGGATGGCCAAAGGTCGGGGCCGCCAGCTTGCTGGGGGCATGAAGACGAAAGCGAAAGCCCAGCCCAAACCCGAACTGGCCAACGCCGCCCTGGCCCGTAAAAAAGGGCCCGTTTCCAAGTTCATCGCGCATAACTACCGGCACTTCAACGCCGCAGCCCTGCTCGACACCGCCAAGGGCTACGAGACCCACCTGCAGGCCGGGGGCCAGATGCTGGTCACCCTGGCGGGGGCCATGTCCACGGCCGAGCTCGGCATCTCGCTGGCCGAGATGATCCGGCGGGACAAGGTCCACGCCATCGTCTGCACCGGCGCGAACCTGGAGGAGGACATCTTCAACCTCGTGGCCCACGACTACTACGAGCGCGTGCCGCACTACCGGCAGCTCACGGCCGACGACGAGCAGGAGCTGCTCGACCGGCACATGAACCGCGTGACCGACACCTGCATCCCCGAGGGCGAGGCCATGCGCCGGATCGAGGCGGCGGTCGCCGAGGAGTGGCACGCCGCCGACCGGGCGGGCGAACGGTATTTCCCGCACGAGTTCATGTACAAGATTCTCCGATCGGGGAAGCTGAAGAAGCATTACCAGATCGACCCGAAGAACTCGTGGATGCTGGCCGCCTGCGAGAAGAACCTGCCCATCATCGTCCCGGGCTGGGAGGACGCCACGCTCGGCAACATGTATGCCGGCCGCGTCATCACCGGCGAGATCAAGCACGTGCACACGGTCCGCACCGGCATCGAATACATGACCTGGCTGGCCGGCTGGTATGTGAAGACGGCGAAGAAGCTCCGCACCGGCGAGGGCTCGATCGGGTTCTTCCAGATCGGCGGCGGCATCGCGGGGGATTTTCCCATCTGCGTCGTGCCCATGCTGCACCAGGACCTCGGCCGCACCACCGTGCCGCTGTGGGGCTATTTCGCCCAGATCAGCGACTCGACCACGAGCTACGGCAGCTACTCGGGCGCCGTGCCCAACGAGAAGATCACCTGGGGCAAGCTGGGTGCCAGGACGCCGAAGTTCATCGTCGAGAGCGACGCCACGATCGTGGCCCCGCTGATCTTCGCGTGGGTCCTGGGGGAATAAATCTCCAGATGATTTCAACACAGAGCACGCAGAGACCACTGAGAATGAAGACAGGTCTCTCTGCGTACTCCGTGGCCTCTGGGTTAAATTTAGAATTCATCCATCCGTGATCTGGGTTTATCGGCTGATTTTCGTTCCGGCGTTGCTGCTGATCGCGCCGTACTACCTGTGGCGGATGCGGCGGCGCGGGGGCTACGCGGAGAATTTCGGCCATCGTTTCGGGTGGACGGACGTTTTACCCCCCAAGCGCTCAGGCTGCAAACGCGTGTGGCTGCAGGCGGTGAGCGTGGGCGAGGTGCTGGCCATCGCGCCGCTGCTCGAGGCGTTCCGGCGCCAGGGCAACACGGAGGTCTATCTCACCACGACCAC
>JANMTJ010000537.1:0-4157 GCA_031390295.1 Oleiharenicola sp. | reverse complement strand
CGCAGAAGTGGCGGAGCAAGATGCGGGAGGGCGCATTCCGTCAGCAGATCATCACTGGCGGCCATGCTCCGAGCCAGTACCGGGCGCTCACGGTCCGCAATCTGGATGCGTGGTACGAGGTGTTCGGCGTGAAGCCCGGGCAAAAGCTGTATCTGGCCCCGGCCGACCGGGTGCGCGTCTGGTAGGCCGCGCGGGCCGGAGCAACCGCAGGATTGCACGGCCGTCTTGCTACTCGGGACATCAGGGTTTATCTCTGCCTGTCATGCCCCTCCATACCCCCTCAATCAACGCCCTCTCGCGGCGCAGATTCCTTGCGCTGTCCGGGATGGTTCCCGCCGCCCTGCTCGCCCAATCCATCGCCGGGCGCGCCCTTGCCGCCGGTGACGCCGCCAAAGTTGCGGCCAAGCCGGCGAGGAAAATACCCCTCGGCATCGAACTCTACGCCGTGCGCGGCGAGCTGACCAAGGACCTGACGGGCACGCTGCGGGAAGTGGCCAAGATTGGCTATGAGGTGGTGGAATTCTATGCCCCGTACTTCCAGTGGACCCCGATCTACGCGAAGGAGATCCGCAGCCTGATGGACGATCTCGGTCTGCGCTGTCATTCGACCCACAACCACCTGATCTCCTTCACCCCGGGGGATGGCCTGTCGCGGGCGATCGAGCTGAACCAGATCATCGGGGCGCGGCATCTGGTGCTGGCCAGCGCGGGGCGCGAACCGCGCGGCGCGGATGCCTGGAAAAAGCTGTGTGAGCAGCTCACGGCCGCCACAAACGAACTGCTGCCGCACGGGCTTTCGGCCGGATTCCACAATCACCAGACGGAATGGGTGAAGGTCGACGGCGACCTGCGCATCATGGATCTCATCGCGGCCAACACGCCCAAGGAATTCGTCCTGCAACTTGATGTGGGCACCTGCATGGAAGCGGGGGCTGATCCCGTGGCGTGGATCAAGGCGAATCCCGGACGCATCAAGAGCATCCACCTCAAGGACTGGACGCCCGGCAAGAATGAGGACGGGAAGGGCTACCGGGTCCTGTTCGGCGAGGGCGTCACACCATGGGTCGAGATCATCGCCGCGGCCGAGTCGGTTGGTGGCGTGGAGTACTATCTGATGGAGCAGGAGGGCAGCCGCTACTCCGAATTTGATACGGCCCGACGCTGCCTCGATTCCTGGAAGCAACTCCGGCAAAAAGTCTGATACCCTCCGCGGCACCGGCACCCCGCCTCAGCCGAGTTTCTTTTTGAAGAACTCGATGGTGCGGGTCCACGACAGTTCGGCGGCGGCTGGGTTGTAGCGGGGTGTCGTGTCGTTGTGGAAGCCGTGGGTCACTCCGGGGTAGATGTACGCGGTGTATTCGATCCCCGCCGCCTTGAGGGCCTTCTCATAGTCGGGCCAGCCGGCGTTCACGCGCGGGTCGGTCTCGGCATACTGCAAAAGCAGCGCACCCTTGATCTTGGCGGCGTTTTCAGCGCTGGCCTGGCCGCCATAATAAGGCACGGCGGCCTTCACGAGGTCAGGCAGCCGCCAGGCCAGGGTGTTGGCCATGCCGCCCCCGAAACAGAAGCCCGTCACCCCGAGCGAGCCGTTGCAGTTCGGGTGGGCGTGCAGGAATTTCACCGCAGCGACGAAATCCTCGGTGATTTTTTTGCCGTCCAGCTTGGCCTGAAGGGCGCGCCCCTCGTCGTCATTGCCCGGATAACCGCCGACGGGGTAGAGGGCGTCGGGGCCGAAGGCGACGAAGCCTGCGAGGGCCACGCGCCGGACAACATCCTCGATGTAGGGATTGAGTCCGCGGTTTTCATGCACCACGACGATGCCGGGCAGGCGTCCGGTGGCCCCGGCGGGCTTGGCGAACAGGCCCCGCATCTCGCCGCTGCCGTCGGGTGAGGGGTATTTGAGGTATTCCGAGGAGACCCGGCTGTCATCCTTCGGCACCTGGGCCGCGAAGGCGTACTGCGGACTGAGCAATTCGAGCAGCGCCGCGGCGGTCAGGCCGCCGACCGCGAATTTCGCGGCGCGATCCAGAAAGCCGCGACGGTCAATCTGGCCGTGCACGTAGTAGTCGTAGATCTCAAGCAGTTCCTGGTCGAATTCCTTGGCGGTGCGACGATTCATGGGGGTCTCCGGTTGGGGGGTGCGAACTTCCGCAGCTAAGCCAGCTTTCCGGAGGAAGCAAACCGGGACGAAGGGCCAGCGGGGGCGGCGAACATCATGTGACACACCCGGTGGCAAATACCGGATTCATTGGCCCGGTTTAGGCTGCCTTTGGTTTCCAACATGGCAGCCACCGACATCCCCACGGCCCAACTTTCCACCGGTTCAATCTGCGTCGGGCTGACCTGCTGGCGCTGGGAAGCAAAGCGGTCGCAGGCAATAGTCCGGCTGGCACAAAAGCTGGGCGTTACCGTGACGTTGACGCAGAAAATCCATGGCCTGCGCCGGGAGATCGAGGCTCAGGTATCTGGCCAGAATACCGACCGCTTCATCGGCGAATTCGTCCGGCACTGCTAGAGTGGGTGTGGCCGGCAAGGAACTCCGTCCGCAAACATCGGTCTGGGTTTGAACCCATGGATCCGGTTTGTGCAGGAATCGACTGTGAAGTCCTCGTGAAAGTTCGCGCTGAACCGGTCGCCGCAGGTGTTGCCTTGCCGCAGCCGGGAGTAACCCACATGGTGACCCCATGAGCGGCTGCCGTCATCTTCGTCCTGAAGCGCTGGCGGTCGTGGTATTGTTCATGGGAATCGAGCTCAGGCCCGCCGACACCCCGGATGCGCCACCCGTCAGCCGCCGGCCCTCTTCGTGGATCAGCGAAGTGCTGGCTGCCGAGCTGCCCAAGTATACTCCCAGGCCACCCGCCGAGGCCACCGAGGTTTCGACATCGACGGAGGCCGCCGTGGAAAGGGACGGAGTCCTCAACTTGCCCACCGTGACCGTCCGTCCGGTGATGAAGGAGTCACCCGCTGACTATGCATTTCTCACGGCCAAGGGGCGCATGGATCTAGCCTTGAAAACCCACCCGGGCATTCGCGTGGGAAATATCTTCGGACTGAATAATGGCATCGCCTTGTTCATGCAGATGGAGGAGCAGGAGGTGCGGAAGAAGGCGGTGCTCTTCCATCGGGTGGACCGGGTTCTGATCGATGACAGTCCGGATGCCCGGGAAACCCTGCGCATGCTCAAGTCGGCCCTGGGGCGGGCCAATGCAGACTGGCTGATGAATTATTCCGGCCGGTGAGCCCGGCCGGAGCGGGGACCGGTTGGCGGGTTAGACCCCATAGTTTACAGCGGCGCGGCCCGCTATCCTGCGGCATGCCTCTCCTCAACGTAGTGCTAACCCTGATAGTCGTCGGCGTCGTCCTTTGGTTGATCAACACCTACATCCCGATGCAGGGGACGATCAAAAAGATCCTCAACGCCGTCGTCGTGATCGTGGTCATCCTCTGGCTGCTCTACGGCTTCGGCATCATCAGTGGCGGTGAAGTGCACATGCCGGTGGTGAAGTAGGCCGCCTCCGGGCGATCAGCCCGCTCAGGGCGCCAACGCGGGAACCGCTGGCTGCGCCGGCTTGCCCGGCACGTTGGACAGGTTGCTCGTCATGACATAGACGTACATGGCCGCGGCGATGAAGGCCGCCGCCACCCAGAAAAACGGGCTGCGATGGATTTTCTTCCAGGATGGCTGCTGCGAATGATGGTCAACGAGGTGGGGACCGCCGCCACGCGGGGGAAAGGGACTGCTCATGGAGCATCATGACACCCCCGGCCGGCCGAGGTCGCCGGATATTTTCCCTGATCGGTTACGCTTTGACCGGTTGGGGTCTACTGACCCGGCGGCTCAGCGGTTGGCTTCCCACACCGGCGCAAATTTTGAACGTCCGTCACCCTGGGCGTTGACCGGTCCGGATTTGAGCATGCGGAATTGCTGGTAGGGGATCTGACTGAGTCCCCCCACCTTGCGTAGTTTGCCCGTCCAGGACTTGCCCGGATGCGCCCACAGGCCCTCGGCGTAGATGGGCTGGCCCTCCGCGATGTCCACCAGGACCATGCCGTACTGCTGCAACGCGACGCACACGATGCGCTCCTCCCGCGTGAGATCGAACCGGCTCAGGTCCAGCGCCGGATCCAGCTGGATCACCGTGCCCTCGGGGATGCCG